>JAXJQT010000226.1:0-5151 GCA_036311025.1 Spirochaetota bacterium | reverse complement strand
TTTTCTTTGTTTCCTCTTCTTGCATTTTTGACAAAAGGTTCGACTTGTACAAATGACAATTTTCTGATTTATTCAAACCGTTAAAAATCGCCACTGCCATTTGACGGCATGTATCATAACCGCAGGCACGGCAATCAAGAAAATCTTCTTTATTATATTTTTCCATCTTGACGTATATTTCTTTTAATTGTGCATCTGTCGGTTGTTTAACTTCGTTTTTGAATAAATCATTGTGATTCTTATACGTTCTGCCATACAAAGACGGCTTCCAATAACGATTTACTGTCTTTTCAAGCTTCTTTAAAGAAAAATAATTATTTTTTAATGTATTCCAAGCTTGCTTTTTGTTGTTTTTTCGTTGCTCTATATAACTTTCTATTTCGTCAAGTGTCATTCCGGCTACATCTGTACCGGCTCCGACATTACAACCTTCTTTGCAATTAAGACAATCTATAACTTTATAAAGAGGCTTTTTACCGTGTTCCATAGTCTCAGAAAGCTGGTCAAAATATTCATAAACATCCGGTTGTCCTTCAATCTTACGAATCTGTGAAGAAATCCCCGGTACAAAACGCTCTGCCGTCTGCATTAATCCGCCCGGCGTAGAATACATTACTGCTCGTTCCGCTTCCGGGTTGTCATAATCGACTTTTTTATAAGTTGCAAGATTAATATTTTTCGCTTTGAAATACTCTGAAATAGATTTCATTGTCACATTGTAGTCACCAAGTCCAATTTCATCATATTCGCGTCGTTTTGCATAACATGGTGAGATAACGGCAATCTTACAATTATTATATTGATGATAATATTCTCTTATCATTTTCATTGTATGTGCCATAGGACTGTCAGCCGGAGCTAAGTATTTTAATAGATTCGGCTTGTAAATTTCACAATATGAAACCAACGCCGGACAAGGTTGTGCAATGACTAAATCCGGATTTTTACTTTTAATGTATTCCACATAAGACTTTGTTGTTAATTCGGCACCAAAACTTACATCAAAAACAGCTTTAACGCCTAAGGATTTCAACCAGCCGTTTAATTCCTTATCTTTACCTTTAAAAGTTGCAACCACAGCCGGAGCAACAATAGCTACCATATTTGCGCCGGCCGAAACATCTTTCATAAAATCATCAAAATCATCTATACCTCTGCGAGCATCATAACTGCAAGCTTCGATACAATGACCGCACCCGATACAAAGATCATGATTAATCGTCACATAATCGCCAGCACCGTTATTACAGATTTTCACCGGACAAACAGCAATGCAACGATGACAATTGACACATTTCTCCTCATCAACAAAAATTACAGGTCGCAAATTACTCTTTGAATTGTTTTTTAAATACATTAACAGTCCTTATTTATAAGATTTATTCAATTACTATATATTTAAAATACAATATACTAAAAATACAAGAAGTAATATAAAAAAAAGTTTTTTTTCTCAATATGCTCTTTATTTCACAACATCCACTATTTTCCTTTACATTTCCCCTAGATATAAATCATTATTCCAATATATATATATATTGAATATTTTTTTTCTTTACTCTCGGTTCCTTACAGGATTGACCACAAAGGCTTTTATATGTTACAATCCACAATTATTTCTAATAACAAATCTCGGAGGATTAAAAAATTGAAAAAAACAGTTAAAGATATCATGGACATGATAAAAGACCATGACATTAAAATGGTAGATTTTAAAATGGTAGATATTAACGGACAATTTCGTCACGTGACTATTCCTGCTGGAAACTTTTCTGAAGATACTATGATTAGCGGAATCGGATTTGATGCATCTAACTACGGTTACGCCGTTGTTGAAAAAAGTGATATGGTTTTCGTTCCGGATCCGGACACAGCTTGTATTGACCCTTTCTGCGAAATTCCGACTCTTTCTATGACAGGAAATGCGATGATTATCGACAAGGAAAATCGTCCGTTGGCTCAATATCCTAGAAACATCGTTTTAGCTGCTGAAAAATACATGAAAGATTCAGGTATTGCTGATGAAATGTTGATTTTGCCGGAATTTGAATTCTATTTATTCGATGAAGTTGGTTGGGAAGTAAGCCCTAATTCAATTTCTATGGATATTGATGTAAATCAAGCTCACTGGAACGGTAATGTAGAAGGAAAAGGTTGTGTTGTTCCAAAACAAAAAGCTTATCATGTAGCAAAACCTTTTGATGCAAGTTATGAATGCCGCAGTGAAATGTGTTTATTGATGGAAGAAATGGGAATCAAAGTAAAATATCATCATCCTGAAGTAGGTGCTGCCGGACAGTTCGAAATCGAACCGCAACTTGGTCAAATGTCAAAAATGGCAGATGCTTCTATGATGATAAAATATATCATCCGCAATACAGCAATGAAATACGGAAAAACTGCTACTTTTATGCCTAAACCTGTTATGGGTGAAGCCGGAAACGGTATGCACGTTCATATGCTTTTGCTTAAAGACGGCGAACCGGTTTTCTCTGATGACAACGGATATTCAAATTTAAGCCAGACAGCTCACTATTTTATGGGAGGTCTTTTGAAACACATCGCTTCTTTGTGTGCCATCACAAATCCTAGTACAAACTCATTCAAACGTCTTGTTCCAGGTTTTGAAGCTCCTGTTACTGTCGGATATGCTACTTCAAACAGAAGTGCTGTTATTCGTATTCCTGCTTATGCAAAAAGTCCAAAAATGCGTCGTTTTGAAATTCGTAATCCGGATGCTACTTGTAATCCATACTTCTGCTATGCAGCATTATTGATGGCAGGTATCGACGGAATCAAAAATAAAATCGATCCGCACGCAAACGGTTGGGGACCATACGATGTTAATCTTTATACTCTTCCTGAAGAAGAAAAAGCAAAATTAAAAGGTCTTCCTACTTCTTTGGATCAGGCTTTGGATGCATTGGAAGCTGACCACGACTATTTAACAGCCGGCGGAGTTTTCCCTGTAGAGCTTATCAATAACTTTATCAAAACAAAACGTGCAGAATGCAGTGAAATGTCAAAAATCCCGCATCCTGCAGAATTTGAAAAATATTTCAATCTGTAATATAAAAAATTGATATAGGTCTAAGAATCCCGCTTTCTGTATTATCAGAGAGCGGGATTTTTTTATGAGTTATGGGTGACAGACATTTAACCTATTTTAGAATACCTACAAATAATAAAAAAACAGACCTTAATTCCAAGATGGAATCGGGGTCTGTCGTTCACACAAAATTAAACTGTTATTTTACTGTTACATATTATAAGGATTAGTATCTAAACAGCGTTGAGCTTTACTTTTTGTGCTTTTGTCGCCGTTCTCAATAGATTCCTGTATATAATTCGGATGAGATTTTAAGAATGCAATTCCGTAAGCATCCGGATCTTCAGTAAAATCATAAACCATTTTAAATTGGTCTTCAGACAAAATGCCTTCTTCTTTAGCACAAGTAAAAAACTCGTGGTCTATACTTACCGGTGCAAACATTTCTACATTTTTTGCTTCAAGCAGCTTTCTGCCGCCTTGATTTCTGTCTACAATACTTGCAGTAAATGTCATTTTTGCACCGGCAGCTTCTATTGCCGGAACCCAAGCTCTGTCATAGCTTGAAGCTTCAGTAATCAAATCTGCGATATGTGCTACATTCATTCCTTTCAAAGATTCAACCTTTACACCGTCTTCATCATAAATTGTCAAATCTTTAAATATAAAATAATGCTTCTTACCTGTTAAACGTGCTGCTGCAATAGAAAAAAACCAGTCTCTTCTTTCACCGCCCGTGATTACATCACAAGATTTAAATGTTTCGTTTGTTTTCAACATAGATGCAAATTCATCCATCACTTCACGATACAATTCATTAGTTTCATAAAAGTTCCATACATCTTCACTTATCGCCTTTATTAAAGACACAGGATTTTCTACCAGATTTGTAATTTTTTCCAAAAGTTCACACGCAGCTGCTTCATTACCATACAAAAAGTGAGTATTGATAAAGTAAGGTCCGAGTTTTCCTGATGTATACCAAAAAGGTTTTTCAGGATTGGCAACTTTCATTGCTTGCGTTTCAAACAATTTTTTTTCAATTATATTCATCTGTTTCTCCTTAAAAATATATTAATAATTTGTTTTAGATAATAAAAAAACGGATTTTCACCATAATTTTCATTGTAAGATTTTACGGCATCTTTTATTAACACATTTTCACCATATCGTCGTTTTAACTCATCCCAGTACAAAACTATCCATAAGTACAAATCCGCCTCAGTTCTTCCCGGGAAGCGAGAAGTAATTTTTTCCTTGCTGATTTCTTCTATTATCGGAGTGAAAATCACCTCATACCAATCTTTTACCGCATAATCAAAAGGAATCGGACGATTTTGTTCTATCCCCATATAATATTGATGACCATGTATATGCTGCAAAATCAAATCGTAACGTCCCGATTCCGTAAACCACAAAAGCGAAGCATCGCAAGATTGATCAAGCTTTGTAAACTCCAAAAAACTTTGGCGTTCATGTTCTACAACGATACGTACCAAGTCTCTGCGAGTCATATCGGCTGTTATAGGAATTGAAGTTTTTATCTCTGTTACTTCTGCATCGATAAACTCACATCCTTGCTCTTTTGATACCGAAACACGATGGTTTCCGTCTCGTACGAAATACGCATTTCCAAGTCGATATAATTTTATCGGCGGCAAAATTATATCACGATAATGAGCTTCATCCACACGTTGCCAACGCACACGCAAATTTTTACGTTTTGGGAGAAACTCTTTATTAAAATCATTATATCGTCCTTCGCTGCCGATTATTTCTTCTATTCTCACGCATTGCAACCCGATATAAACTTCATTTTTTACTTTAAGCATTTTCATCACTTCATCAAATGAAAAGAGTGTATTATTTTCGCCTTTGATTCGTGATAAAATACGAGAAAACATTGCCTTTTGATAGGCTTTATCAAAATCATTTTTAGTAATTTCTTTTAAAGACTCACTTGTATACATATTACTCTACTTTACCTCCGCAAAGTTGAGAATCTGGAATTTCCAATTTATAAAATCCCGAACAATTAATTACTTTAGTTCCATGATAATCTTTTTCTCTAGATTGATTAATATCATGAATATGTATATGAC
>JAXJQT010000225.1:0-5860 GCA_036311025.1 Spirochaetota bacterium | reverse complement strand
TTCTTCACAGGAAGTATTGGCGTCGGAAAAGAAGTGATGCGACAGGCATCGGAACACCTCACACCTGTCACATTGGAACTAGGCGGAAAAAGTCCGTGTATTGTGGATGAAACTGCGAATATCGGCATTACAGCAAAACGCATTGCATGGGGAAAATTTATCAATGCCGGACAAACGTGTGTCGCTCCCGATTACTTGTATGTTCATCAGTCCGTGAAAGACACATTGTTGTCGACAATAAAAAAGGAGATTGAAAACTTTTACTCAAACATGCCGGAAAAAAATCAGGATTATCCGAGAATCATCAACGAACGCCATTTTTCTCGATTGTGCAAATATTTTGATGACGGAACAGTCGTTTACGGAGGAAATATAAATCCCGAATCATTACAGATTGCTCCGACGATTCTTGATAATGTAGCTCTTGATTCACCTGTCATGCAAGATGAAATCTTTGGTCCGATATTGCCGGTAATTACTTTTGAAAATCTTGATGAGGTAATAAAATTTGTAACGGACCGTCCCAAGCCGTTGGCGTTGTATTTCTTTTCGTCAGATAAAAAAAGACAACGTAAAATTTTGCAAACTCTGTCTTTCGGCGGAGGATGTATAAACGACACGATACTTCATTTGGTATCCCCGCATCTTCCGTTCGGCGGTGTAGGAAACAGCGGAATGGGAGGATATCACGGCAAAAACAGTTTTGAAACTTTCAGTCACAAAAAAAGTGTTCTCAGTAAAACATTTTTTCCGGATTTTTCATTTAGATATCCGCCGTATAATGATAGTTTTTTGAAATTGCTGAAAAAAGTTATGAGATAAAATATATTCAAAACTTTTTCATAAAAAAATCGACAAGTGAACATTTTTTTGTTTTTTTTGTTAATATATTCCGAATAGTTTAAAAATAGCAAAAATGAGGATTTGAGAATGGCAGCAGTGCAGTACCAATCGGAAACCGTTCATTATGAAGCGGGGCAGATTATAGCTTTGCAAGGAAATGTCCTAAAGGATATTTTAATATTAAAAAAAGGAACTGTTGAAGTAAAACAGTGTATAGAAAATATTAAGGGCTTTTTAGATTTTGAGATAATAGAAAAGAGCAAATTTTTAAAAGAAATTTCTTCTGCATCAGTTTTGGGCGGAGAGTTCCTTTTATCTGAAGAAATCGGCAACACTTACATTGCAAAAACTGATTGTGATGTGACGCACTTCAAAGTGGACGACGTGTTGAGCTTTTTAAAGCAAGCTCCGCAAATTGCCGGTAATATATTGCTCAGCATGAAAGATTTTTGTATTCATAATATCAGCAATTATACGTATCAAAACAAACTAATCGGAGAAATAGACAAGTTTTCGGACAATGTGGAAATTCTTTCGAGTGCATTGGAAAGTAATGAGTCCGATGAACTTTTTGCTGCGTTTCAAAATGCCGGCGGGCAGTTGCCTAAAAATATCGAAGCTTCATTTCTTTTAAAAGACAATTCGACACTTTTGGACAAAACTTACATTCAACAAGAAGATGTAAAAGAGAAATATGACTGGGAAACGATAGAGTTCGCCAATGTAATGGTACGAGCCAATCCGCAAGCATTTCAACAAATTGTTCACAGTCAGATTTCTGTATTTCAATATATTTACAAACGCCTGTCTTACATTACTCGTCAAGTAGCAGAAGATGTTGCAAAATTACAAAAACAAATTCAACGTCGTATGGATTTCTTGTACGATGACCCGGGCTCGGCTTTGTTTAGATTGTTAAATCTCGGAAGTGAATTGTTGGTTTTTAATAATGCACAGCCTACAATCTTAAAAGGCGTAGCTACAGTTATTAAAAATATTGAGAATCTCTATATAAAAAACGGCGGGCATTCTTATGAAAACTTAAAATCTTCTTTGAATGACTTTTTACGAGCTGTTCCGAAAAAACCGGATTTAGATGAAATCGATATGGCGACAAGTGAAAATGATAAGCCGTCGGAATTCAGACCGCAATTAAAAAATGCGACTCAAGAGATTTTGTCATTTGCCGGTGTAAGTGAGGAAGCTGCCGAAAGAATGCTGGAAGATTTTGCGAAGATTGATAAAATCAATTTTAAAGACCCGACAGAAAAAGAATCACGACGAATTATTAAGGAATTGCAACGTGATTTCTTTGAACTTTTTACAGGTGTAGTATTCCGCTGTTTTAAACACAACACACAACTGCCGTTGTCTGTAAAGTTGTTTATATATTTTGGATTTATAAGAGAAGACTTGTTGGAAGACGGTCATCTTGACGGTCTTTGTAATGCAGTTCATCTTTTCGAAACACCTGATGCACTTGATTATCCTATTATGAGTGCGGTAGATTATTTGGAAAGTATTTACAAACAAGAAGAAGTTCCGGGCTTGTCACTAAACGGTGAAGATTACATCAAAACTATGCGTCACAATGCCGGTCGCGGCAAAGAATTTGTGGATTCGCCGGAAAAACGTGTTACTTACGAAATTGATAATATGTTCAAAGAAGCTATGAGAATCACGTCCGACAGTCCGCGTGCGTATATTCCGTTCTTGACTTCTTATGCAATAAAAGGAAATCTTTCTAATTTGTTGAATACTCCTAAGCATTTGAACACAGAAATCAAAAAGATTAACACTATCGATCCGACATTGTTTTTCAGAGAACTTACTTGGAAAATTCCGGGAAAGAGTGAGTTAATCACAAAAGAAGTAAAACCATATTTGATTATAGTGCCAAACAGCGGCATACGTGTACAGTTGTGGCAAGAAATGGTAAACAATCAGCGTCATTCTCGTGCCAGATTGATTGTTCCTGCAATTTTCAACGGAATACAAGAAAAATCATTGATTCAATCATTTGCACATTTCCGCTGGGAATTGAATAAATTGATTGCCGGTGCAAACTGGATGGATCCTGTAGAAGGTGGCTTTGTCGGTGCATTCTATGACTTCTCACAGTATTATCAAAAGATGAATGAACTTTCTATCGAAGCAAAAGAAGACATTAAAATGTTATTTAATAAAATTAAAATGGACAGAGACAGATTTGCGTATTTCTATGAAAAGTGGCTGATGTATGAAAAAGACGGGGTTGCAAAAGTAAATAAAGTCGTGCGACAGATTTTCTATCGTTATATTCCGTTCCCTAAACATATCAGAGACAGACTTTGCCATTTACCGCTTTTTGAGGATTTGAACACTCGTTATAATAATATCTCAAGTCGTACGGTGCGTTCACTTGAAGCAAAATATCGAAAATATGAAGACGGTACAGGTCAATTGCCTGAGGATTTACAAGCATATCTTGATATATTGAGAATTTAATTTTTTTATGGAAAGGATTTGGTGACTTCTAAGAAAAGAAGTTGTTAAATCCTTTTTTATTTCCGGTTCTGCAATTTTTGGGGACTGAAATAAAGTAGAGTCAATGTTTTAAGTGAAACATCCTTGACCGACTGTTTACTGTCAAACAGACAATAAAAACGCTTTTAAAAATCTGAAAAAATTTTATTGATACTGACATACAATTCTGATAGAACTTCGCATATCAATAAAAACGGTGAAAAAATAATTTTATTTTACGTCTTTAAGTTTATTTACATACAAAAAAGAGGAGACAAAAATGGATATATCGACAATCTTCGGAAGCATGGTTTTTAATGAAACCGTTATGCAAGAAAGACTCCCAAAGGAAATTTTCAAATCTTTAAAGCAGACAATGGAAGAAGGAACTGCGTTAGATTTGACTGTAGCGAATTCTGTCGCAAATGCGATGAAAAATTGGGCTATCGAAAAAGGCGTGACTCACTATACTCACTGGTTTCAACCGATGACGGGAATTACTGCCGAAAAGCACGATAGTTTTATTTCTCCTATGCCCGGCGGAAAAGTCATTATGGAATTTTCCGGAAAAGAACTTATCAAAGGTGAACCGGACGGCTCGAGTTTCCCTTCAGGTGGATTGCGTGCGACTTGTGAAGCTCGCGGATACACAGCATGGGATCCGACATCATACGCATTTATAAAAGACGGTTCTTTATGTATTCCGACAGCGTTTTGTTCGTACAGCGGTGAGTCTTTGGATAAAAAAACTCCTCTTTTACGTTCTATGGAAGTAATTGATAAGCAATGCAGACGAATTTTGAAGCTGTTCGGAAAAGATGTTAAAAAGGTAACTCCTACAGTCGGTCCGGAACAAGAATATTTCTTGATAGACCAAGATTTGTACAATAAACGAAAAGACTTGATGTTTTGTAACAGAACTCTTTTCGGTGCAAAACCGCCGAAGGGACAAGAGCTTGAAGACCATTATTTCGGAACAATAAAACCGAGAGTCGATGCATTTATGAAAGAACTTGATGAGGAATTGTGGAAACTCGGAATTCTTTCTAAAACAAAACACAACGAAGTTGCTCCGTGCCAACACGAAATGGCTCCGATTTTTACTACAACCAATCTTTCTGCCGACCAAAACCAGCTTACTATGGAAATCATGAAGAAAGTTGCTAAAAAGCATAACCTTGTTTGTATTCTTCATGAAAAACCGTTTGCCGGTGTAAACGGTTCGGGAAAACATAACAACTGGTCGTTGTCTACAAACACCGGCGAAAACCTTTTGGAACCGGGAAATACTCCTGAAGATAATGCACAATTTCTTTTGGTATTGACGGCGATTATAAAAGCTGTCGATGAATATCAAGATTTGTTGCGACTTTCTGTAGCATTTGCAGGAAACGACCATCGATTAGGTGCAGATGAAGCTCCGCCGGCGATTATTTCGATTTTCTTAGGCGATGAGCTTACGGCAATATTGGAAGCGATTATGTCCGGCAAACCATACGACAAAAAGGCAAAAGAAGTTATGAAACTCGGTGTAGATATTTTGCCGGCGTTTCCTAAAGACAACACGGACAGAAACAGAACGTCACCTTTTGCATTTACGGGAAATAAATTTGAATTCCGTTCATTAGGTTCAAGTATGTCTATCTCATGTCCTAATATCATGCTTAATACAATCACGGCAGAAGCATTGTGTCAGTTTGCCGATGAATTGGAAAAAGCAGACGATTTTAATACTGCGTTGAATGCATTGATTAAAAAGACATTGAATGAGCACAAGAGAATTATTTTTAACGGAGACGGATATTCACAAGAATGGGTTGATGAAGCAGAAAGAAGAGGTTTGTCAAACTTAAAAACTACGACTGACGCTTTGCCACGCTTTTTGGATGAAAAAAATATTCAATTGTTCCTAAAACACAAGGTTCATACACAAACAGAAATTGAAGCTCGTTATAAAATCCAAATGGAAGACTATTGCAAGGTATTGAACATTGAAGTCATGACAATGCTGGAAATGGTAAAAAGAGAAATTTCGCCGGCTGTTATCAACTTTACAAAAGATGTTGCGGATTCTGCATTGAGCGTAAAAAGTCTTTTGGGTGAAGAATGGGCAAAAACTCAAATTGATTTGGTAAAAACATTATCCGCTCTTACGGATGTACTCACAAATACGACAGCAAAACTTGAAAGCACAATCGGTAAAATAAAAGATTACGATGATGTCACTGAATGTGCAAAATTTTATACGTCGGCTGTTATTCCGGCAATGAACGATGTGCGAGAAATTGCAGATAAATTGGAAACTATAGTCGGCAGTAAATATTGGCCGTTCCCTACATATGCAGATTTACTTTTCCGCATTTAAGTAAAAATACAAATTCACTGAATTGCAAAAAAAATTGTCCGCATAGCCAAAATGGTTACACGGACAATTTTTTTATTTTCCGAAAAGAGTTTATTTTTTAGCAAGCTTGCGTTCTTTTATATCAAAAATCACCAGCAATCCCAGAAG
>JAXJQT010000224.1:0-2094 GCA_036311025.1 Spirochaetota bacterium | reverse complement strand
GACCTAAATCAAACTCTTCGAAATTCCATCTAGATGCGTATTCATAGTATTCACCGCCACCGCTTTCGACATTGAAATAAACCCATTCCTTTGAGTACTTTTCTAATTGCCATTTTCTTACGCCGTCCCCAACTTCCTCAAAGGAACTATCATGTTGAAAATAGAAAGATAACTTCGTCCATTTAGTATCAGCAGTAACATTTTTTATTACGTAATAAACAGAAATTTTATTTTCATCTTCGATGACAGGTATATTTTCTACGGTAATACCTTCTTTATACTTGGATATGAAATCCTCATTAAATATCAGTGAATAATTATTTGAACGGAGATATGAATTAAAATCAAGAGTTCTGCCGTCAACAACTTGTATTATGTCGTTATTAGTAAATCCCAGTCCGGATTCACTGATATATTCACCCTTTTCGTTAGGAGTTAAATCTTCTTTTAATATTACAGTTTCAGGTAATACGTTGATTTGTGCCGTTGCAGTAATACGATTGTCGCTGTTGTATGTAGCTGTTATATTTACAGAACCGGCTTTTGCAAATGTCAACTTACCGCCGTCGATTGTCACCATAGTGCTGTCTTCTGCAGACCATGTTACGTTTTTGTCTGATACGGCAAAATCTTTTTCTGCACTTGTAAATACAATATCATCAGCATCTAAAGTTCCGCCCACTTTTGAGAAGATTGTATTGATAGCCATACCTTCAGCAAGTACGTCAGTAATCGTATATTCTCTGTAGTACCAGAATCCGTCGGTATTTTTGAACATAATTTTTGCACTTCCGCTTTTTACTCCGGTAACAATTCCGTTTTCATCTACTGTTGCGATTGTTTTATCGGAAGATTTAAATTCCCATGTTGCTAAGTCAAAATCTTCTGATAAATATCCTTTTTCATCAAAAGTGCCGCCGACTTTGATTGAATTCAAATTGTATCTACTGTAGTTACCTGTATATGCGGGTAATGTTCCGTCAAAAGGTTCTGTAGTTACGGTAACAGAAACGCCCTCAGATTCTTTTTGAATTTCAGTACCGTCAGAATCAACTGTAATGTAATCTGTAGTTACTTTAATAGTTACGGATGTTCCGTTTTCACTACGCCAATCTTCGTCAGTGAAAGTATAAGAATATGTATCTGTGCGATAATCATACTCAAGATTTTCATCATAAAAATCAACCCAATCAGACTTAACACCATTTACAGTAAAATAGAGTCCATTAACCTCTTGAGGGGCTTGAAAACTGATTGTTACACTGTCTATAGTTTTTTCTGCTACAACAAGATTTGTAACATCATATTCAGTACCGGGTGTAGGTTCCGGATTGTCCGGGTCGTCCGGATTAGGGTCGTCCGGATTAGGGTCGTCCGGATTAGGATCGTTTGGATTAGGATCGTTTGGATTTGGGTCTTCCGGATAACCTGGGTCTGGATAACCTGGGTCATCAGGATAATCAGGCAGCTGAACATTACCGCCGTTATCACCACCATTGTCTCCGCCGCCGGTGCCGGCATCAGTACAACCGATTGCCAAAGACAACATTAGACAGAGAGTCAATAAACTAAAAATTTTAAAAAATGCCTTCATAGTTTCCTCCTTAAAGAAAGCTTTCTTTAAAACAGAAAATAATTTCTAAAAAGAAATTACTACCCCCCCCGATATTTTTACACTTTAAATACTATTTATTCATTTATTCGGATATTATATTTTTGTATATTTATATGCTATTTCTGATTATTTTGAGTTTGAAGTTTTGCCGGTCGGTGATATTTTGGGAAAAACATAAAATTTTGAATTCTTTGCCATTGACCGGCAGCGGCGTTTTTTTTCATGCCCAGACCTCGATTCTATTTTGGGATACAGGTCTGGGCATTTTATTTTTCCTTGTTTCCTCATGCCCAGACCTACATCCCATTTCCGTATATTTTGTCAGCATAAAAAAAGAGCAGATTGCTCCGCTCTCCCACTGTTTACTGTTTGCTTAGTAAGCTATACTTTCTACACCGTCAGCATGACCGTGACTGATAGATTCTTCTAAATCAGAAGTTATAACTTTTCTATTTCCTCCGGAGATAAGCCGGTACCGG
>JAXJQT010000223.1:0-2947 GCA_036311025.1 Spirochaetota bacterium | reverse complement strand
ATATTTATTTATTGCACTGAGAATTTCATAGTTGGAAAGCAATTTTAGCTTGTTAATATTAAAATTAAATTCGATGCCGGATTCGTATTGTTGACCGAATAGGTAGACATCAAAAAAGTTTTTATTTGTCAATCTGTCTGTGTAAAACTCAACGAAACATCCGCTGTTTTCAAGGTAGTGAAAGCGAACTTTTTCTATTTTGTCTTCTTCGGCAAAAGAATCTTGTGATGAAAAAGAGTATATGATTTTACCAAAAGTTTTATCATCTTTTTCACTGCGATAAGCCGGGAAAAACATTAAATCATAGCAACCGTCATTTCTACGCTCGAATTTAATGCCTACTTTTTTATTTTCGCCACCTACAAAACGTGTAAAATTCTTACCTTTTTTCCAATTGTTATTTGTATTAAGAAAAAGTTCTTTTCTTGTATTTACCGTATCATAAAATTTAGAATCTTCTTTTATCATTCCGGTAAGATTTGATGTTACTGTAAAAAGTAACATCAGTATACTAATGAATATAGATTTCCTTTTTGATATTGCCATTTTCATAAACCATTTCCTTGATATTGGATAATTTATTTTTTGCAGCTTCCAGAAAAATTGTACGATCCGGAGCGAATAAAGGTGAAATTTCACATTTCTCGATTTTATCAACGTCATTAAAATCAATTTCTTTTAACCATGAACGGAAAAGTTCTGTCTGACCGGCAGTACATGTTTCGATTGAATCAACACCGGTCTTATTCTTTAACGGAAGAAATTCCTCATTTCTTGATGTTTCAAAGAAAATGGATTTTTTAGCTAAAGGAATTGTATCGAAGACAAATGTTTCAAATTTTAGAACAGAAACGCTTTTTTCGATATTGTCAGTACTGTTAAAATCTGTAACCATGATTTCTTTATTTGCAATATGGATTGGTAATTTATTACTGAACTTTTTGATGAAAGATACAGAAAAAATGTGAATACCGGTCGAGCCCATGTTAAAGAGTAGGGAGCCGTTTTTATCTTTTTGTTGCATAATTTCTTTCGGAATATCAGAATATTCTACAATTTTACGTTTTGTAGATTTACATTCTTGCATCGGAACTCCGAGTTTCTCTTCGGCAAAGTTTTTATGTATTATTTTAGTCGAGATGTTAGAATTTTCATCAATATGACAACCGATAAAATAAGGATCTGCCATATTAATAAGCGGATTATCTACTTGAAAATATGACAAATATTCTATGCCCAAGTGTTCCATTTTTGAAATATAACCTTGAGATGTCAAAGCTCCTAGTATTCCGCCATGTCCGTTGGGATTCATGAAAAGCTCACTTTTCGTTTTTAAAATCAAATCACCGGATTCGGAAGTTACCGTAGGATTGATACCTTGCTTAAAAAAGAAAATATTTTCTTTGTCTAAATTGAAATAATTATTCTGAATGAAAAAATCAACAGTAGTGTTGTAATTATCAACAGAGGTCATAATAAACCACTTCAAAGGTTGATTGTATAACTTTGAATAAAAAAGGATTTTTTCTGCGAATATTTGAAAAAGAGATTTTTGCTTTATGGGAGAAATCCCGAAACAACCTTTAGGCAAATCAATTCCTAATCTTGATGCCTGTCCGCCTGCAACTGTAAGAAAAGCAACTTTACCTGTTTTCAAAGCATTTATACCCAGTTGGCAAAATCTTTCATTTCTCTCATCTGTAGAACTTATGTAATCAGAAGGTTCTAATGATGAAAAATTAATAGGCTTATTCTCTGTTTGGGCAATTTTGTAATATTTTTGAATCTTTCTGAAATTGATAGCTCCTGCAATTTCCAATAAATGCTTTTGCTCTTTTTCAGTTAAATCATCCCAATATTGCAATATATGCTCTTGATGATATTTATAAATTCGTTGAATAGAACGTCTTTCGCTGCGTTTTTTTCCAATCATGAATGAAAGCTCCTTAATAAAACTAATATTTCTTCCAATTCCTCACGAATATATTTCGCCATTGCTTTCCCGATAACCGGCGGATTTTCTAAGAAATCTTCGTTACCGGCAAGAACTTGTTTTGCACCCTTTATTGTCATTCCACGTTGGTATAATAATTCTTGAATCTTTCGTACAATGATAATGTCTTTTTCTTTATAAACACGGTGACCGAATTTATTTTTAAGAGGAGACAATTGCTGAAATTCATTTTCCCAAAAACGAAGAATATTTTGTTTGATTCCGGTAATTTCGGAAACTTGACCTATTGTATAATATTGAGTTTTATTCCCAATGCTCGTATCTTTCTTTTCTTCCAAATAAGTTTCTAATACTGTCATGAATATTTCCGTCCAGATAAAGTATTTTGTATAATTCGTTTGTAAGCGGCATTTCTACCTGTAGTTCTTTTGCATAGTGATAAATTGATTCACAATTTTTGACACCTTCTGCGACCATTTGCATTGAATCTATGATTTCCTTGAGTTTTCTACCTTTTCCCAGCTCTTCACCGACAAATCTGTTTCTTGAATGACGAGAACAACATGTAACAATCAAATCTCCCATACCAGTCAATCCGGAAAAAGTTTTCTCTTTTGCTCCGGCTTTTTTACCGAGACGAATCAGTTCGGCCATACCGCGTGTCATCAGAGCTGCTTTTGTATTATCTCCCATTCCCATTCCGTCAGAAATTCCCGCAATGACAGCGATTATATTTTTTATGGCACCGCCTAACTCTACACCGGCAATGTCTTCATTTGTATAAACACGCAAATATTCAGTCATAAAGGAACGCTGAACAATTTCTGCAAGTTCAAGGTTTGGACAAGCCGCAACGATTGTCGACGGCATTTTTTTGCTGACTTCTTCTGCATGTGTAGGACCTGACAATGCAACAACACCTTTTTTTGCAGGAATAACTTCGTCTATGATTTGGCTCATACGTAAAAATGTTTTATCTTCAAGCCCTTTTGT
>JAXJQT010000222.1:0-2694 GCA_036311025.1 Spirochaetota bacterium | reverse complement strand
TCGATATACAAACCGGAATATCTTATACGTACAACAAAGAAAATTATATCGAGCTATTGAAAATGTTTGATGAAAAATCACCTCAACGATACGAGGAAATCAAAACTGTTATAAAAAAATGCAGTGAAGATACCTGCAAAAAATACACAAACACTGTTCATTCATTAAAAAACACAGCAGCAATGATAGGTGCAAAACAACTTGCCGAGATTGCTTTACAACTCGAACTTGCCGCACGAAAAAACGATATTGTTTTTTTAAAAGCTCATCATAATGAATTGCAAACCGAATACAAAATCGTAGAAGCCGAAGTAAAAAAAATGATTAAAGAGGGAATATAGTTTTATTCATTATTCAAAAATAAAAAAAGACAAACAAGAGAGCAAAATGCCTTTTGTTTGTCTTCTATAAAAAAGCGTTATTTTTTATCCCATATTTTCTTGTGCTACCAAGTTTTCTACACCGTATTTTTTACGCAATGCCGGCTTCTCGATTTTTCCGGTAGCATTTCTCGGAACATCAGCAAATATAATTTTCTTAGGACGTTTATATCTTGGTAAATCAAGACAAAATTCATTAATTTCATCTTCAGTACATTCCATTCCGTCTTTTATTGAAATTATAGCTCCGGTGATTTCTCCCAATCGCTTATCTGCCAATCCGATTACCGCAACATCTTTTACTTTAGGATGATTAGAAAGGAAGTTTTCTATCTGTACCGGATAAATATTTTCACCGCCGCTTATAATTACGTCTTTTTTGCGGTCTACAAGGAAATAAAAACCGTCTTCGTCCATCATTGCCATGTCCCCGGTAAAAAGCCAACCGTCTTTTAAAACTTCAGCTGTTGACTTAGGGTCATTGTAATAACAAGTCATTACACCCGGACCTTTTACACAAAGCTCACCGACACCGCCTTGGCTTACTTCATTTCCGTTTTCATCAACAATTTTACATTGCCATCTGTATCCCGGGATTCCGATAGCTCCGACTTTGTGAATGTTTTCCATTCCCAAATGAACACAGCCCGGTCCGGTAGATTCCGACAATCCGTAATTCGTATCATATTTGTGAGACGGGAAGTAACTTTTCCAATGTTTTATCAATGACGGCGGAACAGGCTGAGCTCCGATGTGCATCAATCTCCACTGTGACAAATTGTAGTCTTCAAGTTTTAATTCGCCTCTGTCAAGAGCCTCTAATATTTCCTGTGCCCAAGGAACAAGCAACCAAACTATAGAACAGTTCTCCTGTGAGATAGTTTTTAAAATAATATCAGGCTGTGTACCTTTCAAAAGTACGGCTTTGCTTCCTGCAACAAGACTTCCCATCCAGTGAAATTTCGCACCGGTATGGTACAAAGGAGGAATACACAAGAAAACATCATCACGTCCTGTTTCGTGGTGTTTTTGTTCCATTTGAGCTGCCTGCATCAAACTTTCATGATTGTGCAATATTGCTTTTGGGAAACCGGTAGTTCCCGAAGAAAAATAAATAGCTGCGTCATCTTCGTCTTCTATTCTTACAAGAGGCGGTCTACTGGAACAATCAGCTACCAAAGCATGATAACTTTCGGCAAATGTAGGGCAGTTATCTCCTACGAAAATCAAAAGTCTTCCCTTGCTTAATTTTTCACATATAGATTCGATTCGTCCGATAAACTCAGTTCCGAATATTAAAACATCTACTTCAGCCAATTCTGCACAATATTTGATTTCATCTGTATCAAATCGGAAATTAAAAGGAACAGCTATTGCCCCCGATTTTAAAATCCCGAAATAAATAGGCAACCATTCCAAACAGTTGAACATCAAGATTGCCACTTTGTCACCTTTTTTAATACCGCGTTCAAGCAACATATTAGCTACACGATTTGCTTTTTCATCAAAAACAGTCCACGTAATCTGTCTGCGATAAGCCTCATTTGTAGTCGGTTGTATCAATTCGTATTCACGCCATGTAATACGTTTTGTTTCTTTTATTGTCGGATTGAGCTCTACCAAAGCAACTTCGTCACCGTATAGTTTGGCATTTCTCTCAAGATAATCAGTTACCGGCATTTATTTTCTCCTTAAAAAAATCATCTTTAAAAAACATTAGTTTATTACACTCATGAAAGAAAAATGTCAATGAAATGAAATCAAAGAAATAAGATATTTCCTTCAAAACTGATAAAAATTATACTAAATATAATAATTTAAATTATTAATAAAAATAAGAGGTTAAAATCATGCACAACGAAAGAAAAATCACTGATGATTTATTTTGGCTCGGCGTAAATGACCGACGAATTGCATTATTTGAAAATGTATATCCCGTTCCACACGGAATTTCTTATAACAGCTACGTTTTACTTGATGAAAAGACAGTTCTGTTTGATACGGTTGACCGCTGTATGTCACAACAATTTTTTGAAAATCTGGATTTTGTTCTGGGCAATCGAAAGCTTGATTATGTAATAGTAAATCACATGGAACCGGACCATTCTGCGACACTTCCGGATTTGATACGCCGTTATCCTGACGTGAAAATCATAGGAAATGCAAAAACGTTGGTATTTATCAAGCAATTTTTTGATGATGCTTTAGAAGCACACTTTATCAGTGTAAATGACGGCGACACATTATCTACCGGAAAACACAACCTTAAATTTATTTTTGCTCCTATGGTACATTGGCCGGAAGTAATGGTAAC
>JAXJQT010000221.1:0-4669 GCA_036311025.1 Spirochaetota bacterium | reverse complement strand
GATTTAGATAGCAGTAGTGATGTAAATCAAGATATTTCTGTTGAAAATGAGGGTGTCGCAGAAAATGAAGGAGTTACAGAAGGCGAAGAAGAAGATATTTGTTTATCTGAGGAGCAACGAAATTTTTATCAAAATGTTCTTGAAAAAAATAAAGCAGATTTGGAAATGAAATTATTTAATTTCATTAAAAGTAAAAATATAACGACAGCTTTTTTCAGAAGTTTAGAAAATCCTGAAAATGTTCCGGAAATCAATATTTTTGTAGAGAATTATCAAAGTGGTGAATTTAATTTGATAAAAAATATAAATACCAAAATGACATACGTGGTAGAAATCAAAGATAGGAATAAGAAAAACGTTGCAAAAATTAAGAAAAAATATATAGTTAAGACCGTTTCTTCAATGCCGTTGGAAGCACAACGTTTATCTGAATTAAACCAGAGATTTGTAAAAGACCTTTTTCGTTTGATGACACGGTATTTGCAAGAGAAAATACAATAAAATAATGTAAGGAGATATAGATGAAAGTATTTTTTAAATATATCACAACTGTGTTATGTGCAGTTTTTATATTATCAACTATTTTTTCATGTGCATCGCTTTCTGAAGCAAAAAAGAAAAAAAGAGAAAAATGGATTTTTGATAATTATTTGTTGGAAGCTCAATCATTTACAAACAGACGAAAATATTTAAGTGCTATTAAGACATTAAATGAAATGAGTTTGAAATTTCCGGATACGGAAAAGGTTATGACTAATTATTTGATTGGTTATAATTATTTTGAATTAAAAAGTTATAAAATTGCAAAAAAATATTTGGATTCCGTATTTTTTCTGTTCAGAGAAATTACAAGCGATGAATTGCGAGCAGAAAATGAGAAATTTACGGTTTTGGCGACATTGTTATTGGAAAAGATTGACCATGCTGAAAGTGTTTTTGACCCATACGCAATCAAGCCTGAAATAGAAAAAATGAAAGAGAAAAAAATAAAGCCAGCGTTTTAGTTTTTAGATAAAGTTTTTTAATTCATCCGGAGAGTATTTTATTTCAATATTCTCTCCTGACAGTGTTTTTAGTGCGACCTTATAACAAAATAATTTGTGATAATCGGTCGCATTTTTTGTTTTGCTATAGAGTTTATCGCCAAATATCGGTAGATTGATTGCTGCTAAGTGAACTCTGATTTGATGTCTTTTGCCGTTTTCAATTTTGGCTTCAATCAATGATAATGAATCGACTTCTTTTATGAATCGAAAATTAGTTTGTGCAAGCTGTGGTTTCCCGCGATATTTTAAAGTTGTTTCTTTTTCCGGAATAATTGCAATCATTCTGGACTTGTCACTGTAATGGTGAGCTATCGGAAAATTAACACTTTTTTCTTGCCACTTGGGAACTCGATTGGTAAGAGCATAATAATATTTATGTATTGTAGTATTTTTATAATATTCGAAAGCTTCGTTTGTCTGTGCGAAAAGTAAAATTCCGCCGGTTTCATTATCAAGCCGGTTTAACAATCCGCCTTCGGATTGATGAAAACCATCGACTTGTGCAATATGTGGAAAACTATCTAATACCGCCGAGCAGATGTCCGGAATTTTTCCGGGAACAGAAGCGATTCCTTGCGGCTTTATTACCGCAAGGAGATTGTCATTATTAAAAATTACATTAATTTCCATTATTTTCTTTTCAATTTGCTATCAGAAATCATAGGAAAAAATGCTCCTGTTTTTTCTTTGTATTCACGATAATCGTCTTTCCAGTAATATTCTAACAATTCTTCTTCTGCTTTTGCTCTATGTAAATAAAGCGGGATATGAACACATACAGTCCATAAAAAAAGACTCCAAGATAAAAGAGCTAATGAACCGCAAAGCCATAAAAGGAATTCTGAAAGGTATAACGGATGACGTACAAGTCCATACAATTCATCGGTTTTTAATCTGTATCCGTATTTTATATCTATATCCATTGAGTAGTTTTTTCCAAGTTGGACTTGTGCTGTATTGTAAAGAATAGATGCAGCCAAGTATAAGAGAATGCCGGCAATACAGATGATGTATACGCCGTTCATATTTTGCTTTAATTCTTCACCGGAAATAAATGTCACTCCCCACATTGCCAATGACGGTACATGAGCAGAATCTACTTTGAGTATAGAACCGACTCTGAATATTGATAATGCCAATAAAATAGAACAAATGTATGTTGAATATATAGGTAATTTTTGTACGGCAAATCCTTTGTAAAAATGTAAGAGCTTCATTTCCTCGTTTGCCTTTCTGTTTTTCAAAATCAAAATAAAATGACTGAATGTCATAAAAATAAGTCCGAGCAATATGCAGGCTCGCATCATCATATCAAAAATATCAAAATGACTTTGTATCAATTTTAATCTCCTATTTTTTAGAATATTTATTATAATTTTATGGATTTAAATTGTGATATACATGAAAGGTTGTAAAAAGTCAAAAGTTATAAAATTAATCTTGATTTAAGGAGAATATATGACAGGCATAAATATGGTAATGATAGCTGCAGAGTGTACAGGCTTTGCAAAAGTCGGCGGACTGGCAGATGTGGTCAATGATTTATCGTGTAACTTAAAAAATAAAGTTGATTCGATTGCAGTCTTTTTGCCCGGATATGCAGATAATCAACAATCAAAAACCGTATATCGATGTAGTGTCATTTTTTCCGGGCGGCCGTATATTGTTAAACTAAAATATTTCAATCACAACGGAGTTGCATTTTATTTTGTACATTGCAAAGCGTTTTTCGGAGGAAAATACTCTAATGTCTACATAAATAATTCATCGGGAAAAAAAGGTCCTTTTGAAGATGATGCTCGCAGATTTGCGTTTTACAGTAAGGCAGTTTTGGTGATTTTATTGCGTTGTAATTTGTTTAAAAATATCAATTTGTTGCATTGTCACGATTGGCATACCGGTTTTCTGTTCTTATTGTTAGAACTTGCACCTATGTTTAAAACTTTGCGAAGTCGAGTAAAAACAGTTTTTACTATTCACAATCTTAATTATCAAGGGATTCGTCCTTTTATGTTACCGCGTGATTTTTTGCGGCAGAGTTCATTTAGAAGCTGGGATAAGAGAATTTTTAAAAAATTATCAAAAACAAATCTTCTTTATCAGATTTGCTATCCGTCTGACAGTCAAGAATTATCTGAGAATGAATTAAAACATATTTTAAGTAAAACTGCCGGTAATCAAAAAGTACATAACAAGATTAAAGAGATGTACAAATTAAATACTGTTACCGGGCGTTATCATGTTTGCGAAAAGTTATCTGAAGATGAAAAGGATGCATATTTTCAAGAATTGCTAGATAAAAGTTGCTTGTGTTTTAATCCGATGCGTGCGGCGATAAATCTTTCAAATCAAGTAAATACAGTCAGTAAAACTTATGCGTCGGAAATAACTTATCCGGATACATCCAGTCAGATTTTAGGATGCGGTCTTGAAAATGATTTGAAAGAAAAATTTATAGACAATCGACTGACCGGAATTATCAACGGGATAGATTATGACGTTCATTCATCGAAACTTTTAAAATATCCGTTTGATACAAATATGGACGGTTGGCAAAAGTTTAAAGATTACGGGAAAAGAAAAATATTGGAAGATTTACCTCAAATAATAAAAGAAGTTCATGCCAGACACAAAAAGAAGTTTTTTAATTACCGGAACGTTGCAGAGCATCTTGCAACTATTGATGCTGCTAAGTATATAGATAAACCTTTGATTGTATTTGTAGGTCGTACAGTAGAACAAAAATTAGGTATTTTATTTTCTGATAATGAGTCTTTGCTTGTTAAGAAATTATCAGAATATGATGCGTTTTTTATTTTTACGGGAACAGGAAATCTTGATAAAAAAGCGGAGATTTTGAATCAATACGAAAACGCTTTGTATCTTAATGTTTTTGATGAAGAATTGGGTAATTTGCTTTATGGATATGCAGATTTTCTTTTGATGCCGTCTTATTATGAACCGTGCGGAATCAGTCAATTAATAGCAATGTGTTATGGAACATTGCCTATAGTAAACGATGTCGGTGGTTTACATGACACAGTCAATGACAGTGAAAACGGTTTTAATTTTTGTGCAACTTCATCAAACGAGTTTGTTCAGGCATTTTTATCTTGTCTAAATCGTGCAATGAAATGTTTTGAAGATAAAGCTAATTTGGAATACATGAGAAAACAAGCAATACAAGTACGATTTGATTGGGATAAATCTACGACCGGATATTTGGCAATGTACAAAAGTTTATTCTAAAATATTGTGCACTTTTTCACATAAAAACACTGAAATTGGATTGATATTTTATTTGTTGTTTTATATAATGACAAAACTTTTTATAAAAGATAGTAAGGATGTAAATAATGAAACAGCCGGATTTTAATACAATACCAGTTTATCACTGTGAAGTTTTTGATAATGATAAAAAAGTTTTTTCGTGTCTTATGAATAGTAAGGCATGGTTTAAAACCATAGAAAACAATGTAATCTGGGAATATACGGAAAACGGTCGTGTTGTAGAACA
Source organism: Spirochaetota bacterium (assembly GCA_036311025.1). Taxonomy (GTDB): domain Bacteria; phylum Spirochaetota; class GWE2-31-10; order GWE2-31-10; family GWE2-31-10; genus RGIG8597. Next base: position 106 of record JAXJQT010000221.1, on the reverse strand, counting down.
TTCGATTTCTGGTTTTGTCCCGGCAACGGAAGATGTAGTCATTGATGGTGATAAAATCATTTTGAAATTAAAAAAAGTTGCAGACGAAGTGCGTGAGGATAAAAAT
>JAXJQT010000220.1:0-8463 GCA_036311025.1 Spirochaetota bacterium | reverse complement strand
TACTGTAATGTCTATACCATAATGGACAATGAAATGTTCCCAAAGTCTGATTGATTCTCTGTAATTTCCCATTTCACGGTAAACATCTGCCAAGCCGATTAGAGCGTATTTGTTTTCATGGTGAGAATCTAAACATCGTTTGTAAAAATCTATAGCTTCCGGAAACTCGCCTTTTTTTCTTGCAATATCTCCTAATCCTACCAGGGCATAATGATTTTCAGATTCTTGCTCTAAGATTTTATAAAATAAATCTTTTGCCTCTTCGAAATTTCCAAGCTTTATAAGGTCATAAGCATCTTTAGAAAGCTTGCTCAATTTATCAGTTTCACCGTCAACTGCGATTTCCTCACTTGTCAAAGCGATGTTGTTGTCTACATTTTCTATTTCATCGTCCCATTCTTTATTCATAAAGTCCTCAATACTTAATTAATATTTTTTTCTTCTAACATAATCCGAATAATCTTTGCACATTTTTCGGAAAATAATTTTATTTTAGATTCATTGCACGACATAAAATACATTTTAGCGGCATTGTAAATATCGCCGTTGTTAAAATAGTAATCTCCGAGTCTGACAATTCCGTCTTTATAGTCTGTAGTAACGAAGATTTTTTCTGCAGCTTTTATTTTTCCGCTGGAAAAAAAATCATTTCCCTTGCGAATCAATAAAGCTCTGGTTGCCGAATCTACTCTTTTTTTAAAGCGGTTGCCTTTTTCAATTATGCTCAGATTATTTTCTAACATTTTTCTTACCTAAGGAAAGTTTTTGAAAAATACAAAAATCTTTTATTTCTTCTCTAGACTAAAACCTTTTATTAAAAAATGAAAGGTCTTAATTTAAAAAAGAAGTTTTTCTTCTGCTTCAAATGAGCAAAACAGAAGAAAAACTTTTAAATTATAAAAACGATATTTTGATTATTTAACCAAAATTAAAGTCTTATTTTTTTTCGAACAAGCTTCTGATTTTTTTACCAACGATTTCGATTGGATGAGCACCCAAATCTTCACGTTTTTTCTTCAATACAGTTGCACCGTTGTGAACTTCTTCCATCCATTCTCTAGCGAATTTTCCGCTTTCGATGTCGTTAAGAACTTCTTTCATTTTTGCTTTTACGCCGGCATCAATAAGTTTTGCACCTGTAACGTATTCTCCCCACTCAGCAGTGTTAGAGATAACTTCGTTCATTTTCTGAATTCCGCCTTCATAGATTAAATCTACGATTAACTTTAATTCATGTAAACATTCGAAGTAAGCCATTTCAGGTGGGTAACCAGCTTCTGTAAGAGTTTCAAATCCAGCTTTGATTAATTCTACAGTACCACCGCAAAGAACTGCTTGTTCACCGAACAAGTCTTCGTATGTTTCTTGTTCAAATGTACATTCCAAAACACCTGCACGAGTCAAACCTTCAGCTTTTGCAATAGCAAGAGCAATTTGTTTTGCTTTTCCGCTTGCATCTTGGTGTGCAGCTACTAATCCCGGTACACCGAAACCTGCTTCGTAAGTTTTTCTTACTTCTGTTCCCGGAGCTTTAGGAGCTGTCATGATAACATCAACGTCAGCCGGCGGAACGATATATTTGAAACAAATGTTAAAACCGTGTGAACAAGACAAGATTTTTCCTGCTTTCATGCAAGGTTCAATTTCATTTTTGTAAATATCACCTTGTTTTTCATCCGGAAGCAAAATATGGATAATATCAGCTTGCTCTGCAGCTTCTTTTACTGAAAATACAGCAAAACCGTCTTCTTTAGCTTTTTCAAAAGAAGGTCCTTGACGTACACCTACGATTACTTTTACGCCGGAATCTCTCATATTAAGAGCCTGTGCTCTACCTTGTGAACCGTAACCGATAACACCTACAGTCAAACCATTTAATAAAGACAAATCAGCGTCATTGTCATGAAAAATTTTAATATCACTCATTGCGAACTCCTCCAATTTAGAATTCTAATTTTTTTTTGTGACAGTATAAAAACATAGCCAAAATGTCAAGAATTACAATAAAATGAAGCATGTTAAAATCTATGTCTGACGGCAAAAAGCGTTTTTATTTTCTTGTTACTCGATATTTTTGCAAAAGTTTAATCGGTTGATAGGATTTTTTCATTGCACGCAGTCCTTCTTTGCCTAAATCTTGTTCAAGATTAATAAAATCACATTGTTTTTCTTTGTTGTTTTGTGCAAAAACAGAAAACATGTATTGATAAATTCCTTTAATCCTGCTGCCGGCTTTTGCAAAATGAATGACACAGTACTTTTGTGCATATCTTTCGCCGAGAACAAAACCTTCCGGAATTCCGTTGATTAAAACCATAAAACCGATTTGGTTCATTTTGTTAATGTTTTTTAAAGCTTCTGCACAGGAGAAAAAATCAGTTTCATCTTTTGCTTCCGCTGTTTCATTTTGCCATCTTTCAAGAATATCTATCGCTAGATTTGAATTCTCATTATTTATAGGTAAAATTTCAGCGGTGTTATCACGTAAAAATTGAGAAACCAGATTGCGTTTGGCATGCAGTTTACGTCCGGGATAAGAAACAAACGTTTCTATTTCATACAGATAGTCGCTGTCGTCTTCTATGTATGAAATATCAAAAGAATCTGTCGGGAATAAATACAGCCAATTCTCAGGAATCGGATAAATCATCTCATAATCAACAGATAGTGCGATTAAATCAGAAAGATAAGCTTCGTTTTCTTTATTTGACAAATCACACAACGGCATCAAGAATGTTTTGTTGTCATAAGTGATACCGGATAAAAATAAATTGTCATGGTAATCGATAAGGGAGTAGTTGTGTTTATCACGAAACAAATAGAGATTTGCAAATGAGTATTCGGACAAAGCTGTGTCGATATTTGTTAATTTGTCTGATAATATTTTTTCATGTTCCGACGACAAGGTTTCTTTTTTCACACAACCTCCAAAATCGTTGAGAAATCATTATCAAGGTAATCGTCGATGAATGTGACATTTTTTATAGGCGGCAGTAATTTCAGGACGTCATTCGGAGTTTGATAATAATAACCGGCTTCTTTTGTTTTTGAACGTGTGTGAAGAAGATTAAAAACTATAAACTTATTTGACAGCGAAACAAACTTTTGCAACGCATTACGCAAGAAATCATCGTTATTTCCGAGTTCGATATTAAAAATACCGGATGCATAAACAATGTCAAATTTTTTGCCGGGCAGCAAATCGTCACAAAAAAGGTTGCCGCAAATAAATTCGGCTTGCGGATTTTTGTTTTTTGCCGGTTCGATCATCTGCTGTAAAATATCTACTCCCGTATATTTAAATGAATATTCTCGATTTTTTAGATAGTCGTACAAATTTCCCAGTCCGCAGCCGACATCCAATATCGATGCACCGGGAAAAATTACGCGTTCTAATATTTCAAAGCGTAGCTCTTGTGCTTGCTCATTTTCCCAGCCTAAACATTTACTTTCAGATTTCTCATGTTGCAGTTTCGGTAGATAATATTCTTTGATTTTTTCAATTCTTTGCATTTTAGCAGCCTCGGTATTTAATTTTTTATCGAAGTTTAAAGTAAAAAATCTTGCGTATATTAGCAAAAGATTTTGTTGATTCGGACAAAATTACAAAATGTCGTCAAAAAGTTGTTTCCTAAAGTATACAGAAAAAAACGACTTGATTTATAGGTGTGTATTTTTTATACACTCGCAATTTTTGAATGTGTGAAAGTGGTCTGAAACCTTGTTTAAATGCGTTTTCAGCCCGTTTTTTAAGTTGGCACATCGAATGCTCAATAGGTGTTGTCGAATAAAAAAACGACGTTGAAAGATTGAAAATAAAAACTTTTTTTATAGGAGGCAACATTATGTTGTACGATTTATATGATGATTTTTTTGGATTGAACAGAGAGATTGAAAAAATGATGCGAGGAAAGAATTCACGAAAAGCTTTGGCTGAAGTGAATATTTATGAGGGAAAAGACAAATATGTATTACAGGCAAAAATTCCCGGTGTTGATAAAAAGGATATTCAGATTTCTATCAGAGATAATTCTTTGAAATTAAGCGGAGAAGTGAAAAGTAAAGACAACAGTAAAACATACTATTTGTCAGAGCGTCCTTACGGAAAGTTTGAAAGAAATTTTATGTTCGATGAGAATATTGATACTGAAAAGATTTCTGCTGAATTGAAAAACGGCGTGTTGACCATTGATTTACCAAAATCTGATGATACAAAAACTAAAGTAATCACAATAGCGTAACTATCAAATTTAATAAATATACGGAGGAACAATATGAATACTGTTAATGAAAAAAAAGAACTTGAATCTACAAGAGGCTATACTTATGCAACTCCTTTGACTGATATTATCGAAACTAAAAATGACTTTGAAATTGTTTTTGATTTACCGGGAATTGAAAAAGACGGAATAAAGATTAATATTGAAAAAGATATTTTGACCGTAACAGCCGAAAGTTCATTTGCACAAGATAGCGACTTGAAATGCATTCATAAAGAAACTAATTTCTATGGATTTCGAAGAGCTTTTAATTTGAATAAGATTGTTGATAACAACAAAGTAGAAGCGAAATTCGATAACGGAACTTTGACATTAAAGCTTCCTAAAAAAGTAGAAGAACAGTCAAAAGAAATATCGATAAAGATAAACTAAAATAATTTATACGACATTGTCAGACTGCTTGGTAAGATGGATAAAATCAAACCAAGCAGTTTTTTTATATTCTGATGAAGCTCTTTTTTTCGGGGACGGCTTCGTTGTCAGGCTTTTTATTCCGGTGTTGCAATTTTCGGAGAACCGGGGGTATCGTTGAGCCGGTGGGATAAGTGAAACGCTCCGGGCTGACTGTATTTAGCTTGATATTTATTTTTTTTTTGTTTATAAGTCAAAAATTATTTTAATTCGGTAACAGAAAATATCAGAGGTTTATACTTATTGATACGATGACTTGCCTGTTTGTATTCAGACTTGTTACGGTTTTAGATGATGTTACTTTATTTTTTTAAGCCATTGTATCGTTTTTTTAAAAAAGCTTCTTTAATTTGGATAAACATAAATTAAAGACCTCTTGAATAGATACCGAAAATTATTAAATTAATATCTAACAAAAAGGTTGTAAAAATGCAGACAACTACAAGTTTTAAAAAAATAGAAAAACGCCTGTATGCTGGCATTATCAATATATGTTCGATTATTTGGAAAATAACTAAATCATTTTTTTCTGCAATCACGGATATTTTTTCTCAAAGACTTACGATTATGATGATTCCGCATTCTGAAAAGAAGGTTTTTAATTTCAGAGTGAATGTATTTATCCTTTCTTTAGCTACAATTTCGTTATTTGCAACATTGGGAATCATTACATTTTTGTCTGTTGATAATTACAATAAGTCCATCAAATATATGGATGTCAGTCTGAAAACTCAGTTGAATGAGCGAAAATCAAGAGAATATGAAGAAATAATGAGTCAGATTTTTGAATCTCACAGAGTATACAAAGGACAGTTGAACAATTTGCTTGTTAAATTGAATTCTCCCGGTATAAAAACAATGGAAGAAAGTTATTACCTGAACAGTAAGCAGGGCGGGGAAATGAATTTGGTAGAAAAGAATAATTTGAGCGATTTGGAATACATGAAAATGGAAGCTCAAAATCTTTTGATGGATTATGATTTTTCCGTGAAAGCCTTCAATGAAATAAACAGTAAAGTAAACAATTACGACAAAATTTTAAAAGATTTACCTTTTGCCAATCCTGTAAAAGGACATTATTTTATAACTTCTACGTTCGGATTGAGAATTCATCCTATTTTTAAATATTTAGATCATCACACGGGGATAGATTTGGCAAATGAATTCGGAACGCCGATTGTTGCGACTGCACCGGGAACTGTAGAAAAAGTGCAATCCAGTAATTACGGTTACGGAAATTATGTAGTTATAAGACATAAATTAGGTTTTTCAACTCTTTATGCTCATATGCGTTCTTATGTTGTAACACCGGGTGAACATATTAAGAAGAATCAAATTATGGGCTATATGGGAAGTACCGGATATTCTACCGGTGTGCATCTTCATTATGAAGTAAGAATTGCAAATAAACCGGTGGATCCGTGGTCGTATCTAAATGTAGATTAAAAAAGGGTTTTTTATGATTAGAAAAAAAACTGAAAATGGTTTAGGACTGTTTGACGGAATAAATACTTTTGTCGGAGATTCGACAATTTTACGCGGAGATTTTGAAGTAAACGGGCCGCTGAGAATAGACGGAAAATTTAAAGGTAGCATTGTTTCTACAAGTATGGTGTATATAGGCAGAAAAAGCATATCCGAGTGCGTCATTCTTGCAAAAAGTGCAACTATCGGCGGAACGATTAAAGGTGACATTTATGCTGAAAATTCTCTGACTGTTTTAAAAACCGCCGAAATTATAGGGAATATATATGCGACGAGCGTACATATGGATGACGGTGTTGTTTTTGACGGAAAATGCCAAATTTTGAGTAAAGACCAAATCCGTGAATTGATGGATAAAGTAAAGAAACAAATATCTTAAAAATCAGGCTTATAAATGGATAAAATCAATAATAATTATTTCTTTTTAAATCCTGAAATAAAGAATAATGATGACCAGAAAAAAACAAAGAAGACGTCGACGATAGCACGACAAGCTTCACTTTTTCAAAAGATGTTGATGCAGGATGAAATGCCTGAAAATATTGAGCAAATTCAATCGAATAAAAATGATTTTAATGATGAGATTGCGTCTTTGTTGAAAGATATAAGTGCAAAGGGGCGAATCTTAAAGAAATATAAAAAAGTCGAAGATTTGGAAGATTATAAAAAATTGATACAGAGTCTGTTAAAAAAAGTTGTAGCCTCTACTGAAAAGGTAGAAAAAAAAGCGACTTACAGAAACGGGCAAAAAAATTTTAAGTTACATTTGCAAGTAATAAATAAGAATTTACTGGAACTCACACGTGAGTTTATGAAACAACAAAAAAGCGTAATTGCCGTCGCTACAAAAATTGACAGCATTGAGGGATTACTGCTTGATTTGCTTTCATAAAAGAAAAAACAGGAGATATTATGAACGATTCTACATATACTACGGATAATATTGATCATCTGAAAGCTCTTGAAGATGACACAAGTGTCGTAAAAAAGAGAACAAAAAAGAATCATAAATTAGCAGAAGATGACTTTTTTTATCGAATAAAAATTCCTTACAATCAATCATCATCGATTTTTAAGACTAAGAATCCGGCAATCACGAAAGGGATGCTTGTTGTAATCCCGACGGTATACGGAAACGAAATCGGTATATGTCAGGGACAAACTTCCAACATGGAAGAGATTCAGTATCAAGATAATCTTCAAGATATCGTAAGAATTGCGACAGAAAAAGACAAAGCTCGTCATGCCGAAAATATAAAAAAAGAAGTAAAGGCATTTGATTTGACAAAAAAGAAAATTTTGGAACATAAGCTTGATATGAAGCTTATCAGTGCTCATTATTTTCTTGAGGATTCTAAAATCCTGTTCAATTTTACATCAGACGGCAGAGTCGACTTTCGTGAATTGGTAAAAGATTTGGCATCGATATTTAAAACAAGAATCGAGCTTCGTCAAATCGGTGTGCGTGACGAATGTCGTATCATAAGCAGTTACGGACAATGCGGTAAACATTTGTGTTGCGGTAATGTATTGAATGATTTGACGCCGATTACAATAAAAATGGCAAAAGAACAAAATATCACCCTTAATTCACAAAAAATCAGCGGTACTTGCGGACGCCTCTTGTGTTGTTTGTCGTATGAGTTTAATGCCTACATGGACGAAAAGAAAGATTATCCGCGAGAAGGTTCTAAGATTTTTATAAATCAAGAGCCGTACATTGTGACAGAAATAAATATTCAAACAAAGAAAGTCAGAGCGGTTTCTGAAAAAGGAACAGAGCCGGCGTTTGTAGTGCTTGACAGAAAGCAACTGAAACGTGAGAAAAATACTTATTCTGCAACGATAGAATTATAATTTTTGAAATATAACAAGGTTTTTTCCGTTAGAGAAAACTTGTTTTAATGAATATTTTTCAGCCAGCCATTTAAAAGTTTGCTCGGAAAAAAAAGAAATGTGAGTTGCATCCTGAATATACCACCAGGATGCAAACTTATTTTCATCCGGCAAAAAGCCTGTAGACAGTACAAAGTATCCGCCGTTTTCGAGAAATGAAAACGCCTGTTTTATTTCCTTGTAAACATCATTAAAATGTTCAAACACTTCTATAGAAAATATGCATGAATATTTTTTTTGTGCATTTAAATCGGGAAAGAAATACAAATCATAATAATCAATATTGCTGATTTGCGGTTCTTTATCCTTTAAGATTTTAGGCAAAATCGGCGTGTGACCGCACCCGTAATCAAGAATATTTTTCCCTTTCAAATCAATCACACTCATTGCT
>JAXJQT010000219.1:0-1456 GCA_036311025.1 Spirochaetota bacterium | reverse complement strand
TTAAGGAAAAGGTATGTTTCGTAGTAATAAAAAAAATGACATTATTTTATTTGGTGCGATTATTTTTATTTTTTCGGCACTGTTTTTAAATTATATCATTATTAAATCTTTTACATCTGTAGATACAAGTTTTTTAACTTCGCTTGATTCTATTTATTTTTATTCGGAACCTATAGACGACAGTGTTTCATCTCGATTGTCCGGTTTGCTCAGTTCAAATAATACAAAGGCGTTTCGTAAGTTGCTCGAAGACGTAAATAATCCTATAAATCAATTTTATGGATTTTGCGGTTTGTTTAAGTCAAACAGAATACTGGCAATTGAATACATGAAGTCCGGAATAATGCAAAGTCCGAAGGCTGTAAGTGTGGTAGTCGATAAAAAAGGAGAAGACAAGCGAAACGTAACTTTGGGGCAAGCTGTGGTTTCGGTGTTGTTTTATGCACCGGAGTGGCTACTTTCTCATTTAACTGCGGATTTTATCAATACGACAAGTGATTTCATTTATTCATTGCAGCAAAAAACAGTTGATGCAGGTGAAGCTTATCGTAATGAATTGTCTTTACTTATCAAAAACCGTTATCCGAAAATCCAAACCAGAATTATTAATGATATCGTAACTTCAAAAACCGTAGCAGAAATGACCGAACAGGAAAGAACAGAAGTTTCTAATAATTTTGATGTCGTAGAACAAAACAGAATTGCATTGATTGAGCAGTTCTTGAAAGATTCAAAAGGGGAACATCTTGTAAATGCATTGAATTTTATTACAACGGCAGAGGAATATAAAGAGCTTATTCCTGTACTTGAAGAAATGCTTGTCGGCAGTAATTACAAAACTGATACGCTTATTTTAATCGGACAAAAATTTACTGCACTTCTAAACGGCAAAAATGCACTTACCAGATTGAGTCGTGTAATGTTGAAGAATCCGTCAAATTTAAAATTGCAGTCTGAATATTTGAAATTATTTCACGAATATGCTGATGACAGTTGGTGGGATTTTATGACACGATATTTAAATGTTTCTTATCCGGTAGATTTAAATAACCAGGCTCTTGAATCTATTATTCATGTTTCATGGAAAGAAAATCCAGATAACGTATACAGAACATTTGCTTATTGTTTGAAATATTCGCGAGTTTCTACGGTAAATATTTTGCTTTCTTATTGTATTGATAACGATATTTCAAATCTTCAGACTTTGACTCTTAATCGTTTGAGATTGTACGAGAGAAATAAAGATTTACGACTTAACGGTATTAAATATATCGAAAAATTCCGTGTTTACGCCGGGCGTGATGTTCTTGTAACTTTGCTTTATGACAGAGATTCTGAAACTAAGCAAGCAGCAAGAGATTCATTGGACAGATTGAAATGGAGTGACAAAATGCCGGAAAAAGAACCTGAAAAAGCTGCAACCGTGACTGAAACAGCAAAACCGGCAGAAGATGAG
>JAXJQT010000218.1:0-1629 GCA_036311025.1 Spirochaetota bacterium | reverse complement strand
GCAGAATATTTATCTTTGGCGGTAATGTGCAATAACTGTTGATATATGGAATGCGGATTGTATACAACTCCGAACGGATTTGAAAAAGTATCTATTCCCAGCAAATCCAAATAACCGGCTACATTTTCGGAAAAGCACGAACCTATAGAAAAAAAAGAGTCATTGAACGAATATTTTTTTAAATTAGGTGTAGGAATATGAATGCGTTTCATCAGAGTCTCCCGAATTTACAATTTTCTAATGTAATTTATCTGTTTGCCGATTTGCTAATGTAAATCTAGTTTTCAAAAACGTTGACATCAAGTTAAGAAATGCTAATATCCGGCTTAAAAAAATCAGCATGTATATATCATGAAAAGATTTTTTGATGTACATAAAAAACTGCGTTGATATAAAAAGACGACATTAATTATAAAAAAAGAGGTTTTTATCTTGAAATCCCCATCGAACAAACAGTCAAAAATAATAGTACGAACAATTATTAAATCAAGTTTTATCTTGTTATTTTCAATCTGTGTAGCAGTTGTTCTCGGTTTTGTATTGGGAAATCTGAATAACATGGACAAAATAGAGAATTTGCTTGAAAGTAAAAAACCGTCATTACCGAGTGTTTTGCTTGATCGCAACGGCAAGGTGATTACTGAATTTTATTCAGATGAAAAGCGTGACATTGTATCGCTTGATACGATTCCGGAATTTTTGATACAAGGGCTGATAGCTTGGGAAGATGAAAGTTTTTATCATCATCACGGAGTAAATCCGATAGCGATTATGCGTGCGATGGTAAATAATGCACTCGGTCATCCGGTAAGCGGTGCCAGTACATTAACTCAGCAGCTTTCCAGAACGATATTTTTAAATAATGAATTCTCGTTAAAACGAAAAGTTAAAGAATTGTGGATTTCATTTCAGTTGGAAAAGCGTTATACAAAAAATGAGATTTTGGCATTGTATCTAAATCATGTTCCTTTCGGATACGGACTAAACGGTGTGCAAAGTGCCAGCCAGTTCTTTTTTAACAAAGACGTAAGAGATTTGACATACGCAGAGGCTGCGTCGTTGATTACCGTAATCTCTAACCCTACTTTCTACTCATTTATACGTTTTCCGCAAAACCATAAAAAGAAACAAAAAGAAGTTTTGGCAAAAATGGTGCGACGCGGTGTAATCACAAAAGAAGATGCGGATAAATCATTTGATGCATATTGGAAACGTTGGCAGATGACATCTCAGTCATCACGAGGTGCTTTTTATAATCGTGAAGACAAAGCACCTTTCTTCAGTAACTGGGTTTTGCAACAGATAGAAAAAGATTTGCCGTCATATAATGTATACAAAGACGGTTTGACTATCCGTACGACATTGGATATTGACTACAATTTGTATGCAGACAAGCTTGTGAAAAAGCTTTTGGAAAAGCAACAAAAGGTTTTTGATGAGGAACAAGAAAAGAATTTTGATGTGATACAAAATAAATATATAGATTCAATCTCATTGTTAAGTCACATGTTTGGACTTTCTAATGTAAATATCGGGCGTGATTCCTTATTGAAACGCGGAATTACGGAATATCAAAATAAAATTAATTCACCGTTAAATCTGACAGCCAAGCTTTTGGGACTTGAGGGG
>JAXJQT010000217.1:0-8441 GCA_036311025.1 Spirochaetota bacterium | reverse complement strand
TAACAATGATACAATACTTGGAACAAATTCTTGACTGGGACAGTGAAGTAAATCTTCCGTCACAAGCTTATGCTTATCGAGCAGAACAAGCGGCTTGGCTCGCCGGCGTAGTTCACCAAAAACTCACGGAACCAAAATTTGTAGAAGAAGTATTAAGCTTCGTTCCCGGTGACAATGAATTACAAAACGATGAAATCGCCCATATCAAGCGAATTGTAGAACTGGAACAAAAAATACCGGAACAACTTCGTACAGAACAAGCACGCCTGAGTGCAACAGCCGGCGGAGCTTGGGAAAATGCAAAAAAAACCGGTGATGACAGTGAGTTTTTACCGATATTGACACAAATTATCCAACTGGAACGCGAATATTGCAAATGCAAAGGTTTTGAAAAAGATATTTATGATGCATTACTTGATGATTATGACAGAAATCTTTCCTATTCATTTGCAGAAAATCTTTTTGACAATCTTGTTCCGCAATTGCAAAATCTAATCGCCGACGCAAAGGAAGATAAAGGCAGTCTTCGTTTTTTTGCCGACAAGTCAAAACAAGAAAAACTAAGCAACTTCATTATTCAAGAAATCGGACTGGACCCGACACGTTCACGTTTGGATGTATCCACTCACCCATTTACCGCAACACTCGGTATCGGCGACGTACGAATCACGACAAACTATGACGAAAACAACTTCACGTCTTCAATGTTCAGCACTTTACATGAAGGCGGTCATGCTCTTTATGAGTTGGAAACTCAAGCTATATTTGCTGATTCACCGTGTGCATCTATCGTTTCACTAGCACAACACGAGTCTCAATCTCGATTTTTTGAAAACACCATAGGTCGAAGCAAAGCATTTTGTAATTATATTTTCCCGCAATTAAAAGACTTACTTTTACCGGACAATATCACGCCTGAAATTTTTCACAGCTGCGTAAACAGTATTTCTTACACTCCGATTCGTGTAGATTCCGATGAACTTTATTACAATCTCCACATTGCATTACGAACAAAATTGGAGCATGAATTAATCAACGGCAATTTGCAAGCTGCAGATTTAAACAATGCTTGGAATGAAGAATTTTATCGATTATTCGGTAAGAAGTTACAATCTAAAAAAGACGGTTACCTTCAAGACGTCCATTGGTCAAGCGGTTTGTTCGGTTATTTCCCGACATACACAATCGGCAACCTTATCGCCGCACAAGTCGCAAAAAAAATAGATAATGACACGGCTGTCTTCTCTAAAGATTTTGATAAAAACAGTATTCCGGTGATAAAAGATTGGTTACGCAAAAATTTCTACATACACGGAAACCGCTGTTGTACAGAAGATTTTGTGAAAAAAGTCACTTCAGAATCGTTAAGTCCCGATGCTTTGATTGAAGATTTAAAAAGACGTTATTGCTAGAGGTTTGACAATGAAAATAATTGCAGATATTCACTTACATTCAAACTTTTCATCCGACGGCAAAAGTTCTGCCCGTGAAATGGCATTGTCTGCCATTGAAAAAGGGATGAAAATAATTACTTTTACTGACCACGTCGACATTGACTACCCGCTTTGTCCGAATCCCAAAACCGGCGAGGTCGAAATATTTAACAAACTAAATATTGATGAATATCGCAATGCATTGGAAGCATTACAAGATGAGTTTCGTAACAAATTGCAAATATTGATAGGCGTAGAAACCGGCTTGCAACCAAACGCTTCGATTCATTCCAGAACTAAAGATTTTACCGACAGGCTCAAGCCGGACTTTATAATTGCAAGTACGCATTGTGCCTGCGGGCAAGTTTTGACTCCGTACAGTTTTTTCAGCGGAAAGACACAAGAAGAAGCATATAGAAAATACCTTGAAGAAGTCCTTGCAAACCTTAATATGACAGACAACTTTGATACAACGGCACATCTTGATTTTGTAGAAAGGTACTACCCTGCCAAAAGTATTGATGAGAAATTATTAAAATACAATCAATTTGCAGATATCATCGACGAGATTTTATTGACAATAATTCGCAAAGATAAAGCACTGGAAATCAACACTGCCGGCATTCGCTACGGACTGGGAGTTGCACATCCGTCGACTGAAGTTTTGTTGCGTTACAAAGAGCTGGGCGGAAAATTGATTACTATAGGAAGTGACGCACACAAAGCATGTGATATAGCGGCAGATTTTGACACCGTAGCAGAATGTTTACAAAAAATCGGATTTGATTCATATTGTATTTTCGAGAACAGAAAGCCGCAGTTGATTCCGTTTTAGAAGTAAATCAACTTGTTTCTATATTCTTCTATAAGTTTTTCTTTTGACCAAGTTTGATTCGCCGGGCTTGTTGAGGGTAAATAGTCAAACGGCACATCATACAACGCACCGCAATGTTTTTGATAAAGTAAAAATGCAGTCTTACCGGTACAAAAGATTTGCCGGATTTTTGAATCTGCGATGATTTGTGTAAAGTCATTGGGTATCGCCTGTTTTATCGATGAATCCTGCGAACCTTTGATTTCACATTCGGCAAGTACATCCCACAATGCTATTTTGTGTCGCAAAAGAAATTCTTTTCTTTCCGCAATCGCAGCTTCCTTATCCACAGAGTTGTTTTTGTGAACAAACGTTTCACTAAAAACCTCTGACATCACCTGCCAAAAACGATTTTGCGGATGCATATAAAAAAATCCGGCTTTACGTGAAGCTACCGACGGCATCGAACCTAATATCAAAACCGTACTTTCACTGTTGTATACCGGACTTATTTCATGAACGACTTGCATTTATTCCTCATAATATATTTATCAGTCTCGCACTTTTTAAAATAATTCTTCAAACTTTTCAGGCAACTGATATTCCATTTGATTTGCTATTTTGTACATTATGTCAGTATTATACAGAATTGCACAAAGGTACAACCCCAAATCCAATCCGGCTGTTACTCCGCCGGCGGTAATCACATTTTCATCACAAACCACACGTTTATCTACAATTTTACATCCGTAATCATTCATACATGAAAATAAATTCTTCTGCGTAGTAATGTTTTTATTATTGAGAAAACCGGCTTTTCCCCAAATCAAAGCACCGCTGCATACAGAAACCAACTTTGCAGCCGGATTGACAGTTTTTATATAAGAAATAAAGTTCTCATCATTTATCAAACGTCTGGTTCCGAAACCGCCGGGAATTATGACCATATCGTAGTTTTTAAGATTATGTCCGACTTTTTCAATCTTAAAAGCAATATTTCCGGTTGAGTCTTTTATAGTATGTTCCAAGCCGCAAATATCAATTAAAAAGTCTTCATCAAACCCCATTGATTTTATGCGAGATAACGAATCGTAAACTCCGATAAAATCCAACGCCGTGACACCGTCATAAATCACAAAAGCTGTTTTCATAAGAACTTATCCTCCGTTGTCATTTTCATTTATTTCATCCGGTCGGCATTTTGTATAATTTGTAATAACACAAAAAGACCCGTCATCATTTTTTATTCCGGTAGCCAAAACTTTCACCCACTCATATTTACCGTCTTTTTTTCTGGCTCGATAAGTATAAGAAATAGATTCATGGAAATTATCAGAAATAATATGATGCATTTTAAGCAAAAATCCGGGTAAATCCAGCGGATGAACAATTGTAGAAGTCTCCTTTTCCGTCCATTTCATAACTTCTTCTTTTGAAAATCCGGACAAATCCGCAAACGCTTGATTTGTCTTTAAAACACTCATCTTTATAGATGACAAGATTTTACCGGCATGCTTATTAATTCTTAACAAACACATTCCTATCGGAGAATTATCTATAACCAGATTCATTTGAGATTTAAACTTCATCAACTCGGTTTCAAAATTCTTTTCAACCGTTATATTGTCTGCCAAAATATACAAAGTATATCGCTGACCGATAGAACTTATTTTCCAAATATGAAACTTTGCCCATATAATTTGATTCTTTTTACTGTGATGATACTTAAACACGCACTGAGTCTCATTGGAAGTTGACGTCGCATATTCTACAGCGGCTCTGAATTGAAGCATATCACTTGTATCAAAGTTATCAAAAAACTTTTTCTTAAATACTTTATACGGTACTCCGTCAAAACCAAACATTTTGAAAAACTCATCATTAACTCTTATAAATGAAACATTATCGTGTACACACTCTACAATTGCCGCCGCACCTGTATAGTTCGTAAACATCACAGTTTCACTGGATTCCGGATTGTATAAGTTGTTAATATTCAGACTGCCCATAAAATGTTCTCTTCTCGGAACTACGTCTTTATGAGCTGACTCCACTAAGTTTTCAAACTGATTTTCAGGCATAGGCTTAGCATACAAAAATCCCTGAATGACATCACAACCGACACTTTTTAAATAATCCGCTTGAGAAATAGTTTCTACACCTTCGGCTACAGTCGACAAATCCAAATCTTGTGCCATTCTGATAAGCGAACTGATAATATTTCCGCCTCTATCCATATTTTGAGTACCACGCAAAAAGCCCATATCAAGCTTCAGAATGTCAATCGGCATATTTTTCAATGTATTCAATGACGAATAGCCACTGCCGAAGTCATCCATTGCAATAGCAAATCCAAGATTACGAATTTCGTTAATTCGTCTGATAAGTTGTACTTGGTCATTTATATACGCACTTTCTGTTATTTCAAAATGCAACAAATGAGTCGGAATATTATATTCATCTTTCAGTCCTGCAATCACATTAATAATCTCGTCTGTTTCAAGACTGATACGTGAAATATTTACAGAAAGCGGAACCAGCTCTTCACCTATGTCAATCCAATGTTTGATTGCTTCGAACGATTTTCGCCAAATATATTGATCCAGATCTTTTATAAAACCATTCTTTTCAAAAATCGGAATAAACACTCCCGGTGAAATTATAGAACCGTCTGATTGAATCCATCTGCACAGAACTTCCGCCCCCACCATCGTACCTGATGAATGATTGTATTGCGGTTGAAAATACAAAGTAAACTCTTCATTTTCCAAAGCTTTACGCATTTGTGAAGTGATTGTTGCTTCCAATAAAAGCGTCTCACGCATTTGTTCATTATAAAAACAATAAGTATTAAGACCTTTATCATTAGTTTTATTCATGGCAAATGAAGCAAAATTTATAATACGGTCTACAGGTTCATTATTGTATCCGACATTACACAAACCAAAACGCATTGTCACAGGAAAGTCTACGCCCAAATGAGAACAAGGAAAACTTGTATTTCTAAACAGTTCATTCAAAGAACTTTCCGTAGACGGAATACACAATGCAAACGTTCCCCCGCTGAATCTGGCATAAGTTCCGTGTTTACCGGCAATTATCTGAATAGCCAATGCTATATATGAAAGCACTTCATTACCGATTTCATACCCATACAAATCATTTATTACATTAAACTTATTTATATCACCGACACAAATCACAAATTGAGTTTGCGGATTTTCCTTGCATATAGAAACAACATTTTTCTTAAATGTTTCAATGTTAGGCAAACCGGTTTGTACATCTATATTACATCTGACTTCCAATTCATCATTTACATAATGAATACAATTCCCCATTTTTGCATAACCGCAAGCTATCGCTTTTGCCAATTCATAACATGTTTTATAACCGCAGGCATTACAATTCAACGAACGCTTTTCCGGAGTATCTTTGTGCATCAACACAAAAATCTTATCCGTCACGTGTTGCGGAATCCTGTATTGTTGCTGATAACGATCCTCAAAATCTCTATAAAAATCTTCACAATCCAAATTTGAAAAGAAACTGTTCAACAAATCTATTCGCTGTTCTACAGTGTCATATTTTGCTAACTCCGCAAAAGCGTTCTTACGTATTTTCTGATATTCCAAAATAATATTATACGAATTGCTGCCTTTCTTTTCTATACCGCCTCCGGCGACACAACCGTCTTTACAATTCAGAAAATCCACCAACGTCGGCTGAATAAAATCCGGATCATCTTTTCTCGAATGAAAATGTTTAACATTTCTGATAGCCTCGTTTAGTCCTTCATAACCGACTATCATTTCTGTTGTCGGAAAGAATAACCCGACCATTTCTTTAAAAGTCCCTCTGATAGGAAATGCATTTCCAAGTCCGCAAGTCGTCAAATCACTTTCAGTATGGAAACTGTCAATATTGACATCTTCGATATGTTTCATCAGGCTTTCAAATGTGACATTATAATTTATATTATTCTCTGTCTTTGAAGATTTAAGCTCATCCTCTTTTGCAATACAAGGACTGATTAAAGCAATTTTTGAATCATCTTTCATATATTTGTGTGCATATATAGCCGTACAAATAGTAGGAGATTGAATCGGTATAATATGCTCGATTAATTGCGGATTGTAATGTTCTACATAATTAATCAACACCGGACAGGTATTTGCAATATATTTCTTTGCACCTTTTGAATTTACATTGTTATGAATATAATTCACATTTGCCCATAAAGATATTTCTACACCAAAAGAACCGTCGTAAATTTTGTTGACACCCAAAGAACGCAAATATCCCAGAATATTGTTAGCCCTTTGAGCATATATAAGATAAAAAGCCGGATCTATTATCAATGAAATTTTTTCACCGGCAGATAATGCTTCAAAAAAAGCTTGCGTATCATCCATAAAATCTCTTGCACCGCGAGTACACGTAACCAAACAATTTCCGCAATGAATACATTTTTTAGATGATACATTAGTTCGGTGTTTTCCATTTTCAATAAGCGAAACATTTACACCGGTTATGGGGCAAGTTGTTATACATTTATTACAACCGATACATTTATCATTTGTAAAAACCATCCCTTTATTAAATCGCACCATATTTTTTCCTCACTTTTTTATTCAAAAACAGCCAACACCAAAGTTTGATTGAGTTGAGTAAAGTTTATTTGCTCTCCGAATCCGGAAATCCCGATAAAATCTCCGTAATCCGATTTTAAGTTTTCATTAAAAGAATCAAACATTTTATTTTTTTCAAACAACCTGGAACGACTGAAACAATTGATTGCAATTGTAAATGCCGGTCGCTCTATAACGCTTTTTATTGCTTTTTCCGTTGACTTACGTACTGCCTCAAAATCATTAAGTTCCAACAAACAAAGCCTTGTATAATTATAAATACGAACATAAAAGCTCATACTTAAATCTTCAAAAATTTTATCATAATCCGTAATATAAACCTGTCCGTCCTGAATACGCCCCAACGGATGATAAAGCGTATACTCCGGCAGTTCTTCTACCTTGATTCCGAGAGTCTTAGCTATTACTTCTGCTATAGGTTTTTTATCCAACTCATAAACCACAAGCTCGTCACGATTTATATCTGTCACCGTAAAGAAATGATTTGTAGGACGATAAATATTTTCTTTATAAAGGAAAATCTTTCCGCGTAAATTATGCAATATAAAAAATACACACGCATCATCATAAACTTTGCCGTTAAGTGACACCAACGTCTTCGGTGTGTCAACATCACAACCGGCATTACCGCCTACGACCGGAATATTCAACTCTTCCAACACGCTTGCAAAAGTATCAAGAACAAGTTCTTCACATTTACCTCTGGCTGTAGAAAATTCCAAACACACCGTATTTTCTGTAGATGAAATCGACTTCACTGCGTTTTTTACGCTCTGGACATATTTCATAGGATAACGATTGATTTCTTTTAATACTCCGCAAGAGCATTCTACATCCGAAATCAACGACAACGAAGTAAGAGACTGATGAGCAAAACCAAGCGACGAAAAACCTACATATGTGGTAGCACCGATAATCGAAGAATCCGGAAATCTTCTTTTAAACTCCGCCGAATACCATTCGAAGTTTTCGTAATCTGAAAAAAATATGATAGCAACCGGTTGCTTTGCACCTGCCTTTTTTAATATTTGCACACAATTTTCTTCAAAAGCAATTTCCTTGTCCTGCTCAGCACTAAATCCAACCACATATCTTTCCATCTTGCATTACTCCGTTTACATAATAAAAACAACTTCTGATTGTTATAATAATTATGTAATAAAAAAATCACAAATAGAATATTATTTTATAACCTTATTCATTTGTCAGAAATGACTCAATTTTAACATGAAAATAATCTTTTATATCTGTATATGTATAAAAAAACGATTTTTTCAAAAAAATATGCAGAAATTTTAAAAAAAATAAGTACAAGAACTATACATTCTCGTATTATTCGTAAAAAGGATAAAGCCATTCACTTTATACAAAACTTTTTGTTTAAATAAAAAAAGTAGCTTACGTTCATATAAATAACAGCACAGTGTCACGCAAGGCAACGTCTGTGCTGTCATTAAAAAATAGAACCGGTCAAATACTGCCGGTTCTGTAGTTACTTAATATTTACTGTGTAATAGTAAGCGGTTTGTCACTATATAAAAC
>JAXJQT010000216.1:0-1612 GCA_036311025.1 Spirochaetota bacterium | reverse complement strand
TCATTATCTTTAATAAATATTACATTTTTTTATATTCATTAAACACTTGAAATGCTCTAAATGAACTTCTTACAAACGCTCCAGCTTCTACAAGCGGAATTCCGACTTCTTTTCCTGCATGGATATAAAAGTCATAATCTTCAATGTATTCTTTGACCTCATAAGCATTTCTGTGCGGCATTAAATATTGTCCCACAGTTACAGCCTTTACACCTACGTCGGCAAGCCTTTCAAACAACTTCCGTACATCATCTTTTGTCTCTCCCAATCCTACCATAAACCCTGATTTAACTAAGAGTTCCGGTCTGACCTGAGAGGCAAACTGCAATACGTCAAGACTTCTTTCAAAGGAAGCCTGCTTACTTTTCACTTCCGCAAAAAGCCTTTCAACTGTTTCTATATTGTGATTAAAAACATCAATATCACAATCTAATATTTGCCTTACCTTTGTTCTATCCCCTTTAAAATCGGGAATGAGAATCTCAATCTTTAATTTATCATTAACTTTTTTTGCTTTTTTTATACTATCGATAAAAATCGAAACTCCGCCGTCTGTCAAATCATCTCTTGTAACAGAAGTCAACACTAAATATTCTAATTCCAGCTTTTCTACCAAACGTGCAATCCGATCCGACTCCGTAGCATCTACAATACCGTAATCTTTATTTTCTAATGTAGATATTCCGCAAAAGCTGCATTTACGAGAACATTTAGTTCCTAATAATAAAAAAACCGCAGTTTTATTCGCAAAACACTCGCCCCGGTTGGGACATTTGGCCTGCACACAGACAGTCGGCTCCGAATCAAACAACATTTTTTCGTCATCAGAAAAAGCCGAATACTTAAATAACTCTTTTTTTAGCCATTGAGGCTTTCTTAAAATCATTATCTATGTCTCACTATTTTTACTTCTTTATTTTTCTTCTTTTTGAAAAAGTCTACCTGCATTTCTAAATTTACAACCTTTTTATCTGTCGTCAAAATAAAATTCTTCAATTCCTCTGACTTCAATCCCTGCTTTAACAGTTTATTATACTCTGCTTCGATATAATGAGAAACGCATTTGTTATTCATTCCGTATCTGGTAAAAATTTCGACAACATGTTTGTTTTTAAACTTATCACGGTTCACGGTGTTTATAGCTCGATTGTTTACTCCGGCAAACAAAAAAAACGTCCTGCCGTCATCTTCTTCAAGAGCCTGAGTTAAATCTCTGGAAACACTGCTTTGCCGATAAGAAATAAGCTTTGCAAACTCTGTGTCTTCTTTTACATTATCATTCCACCAAGCAGAAAAACCTTTGGAATAACCATTTTGTTCATCGTATAATATCACCGGCACTTTCTTATTTTTCCTAAAATCCTGTTCCAGCAAAGACTTTATTTGCTCAAAAAGATACTCCCGCGAAATACAAATATGAAACAGCCCGGACAAAGAAGATGACGGATTGCCGCCGATTCCGTAACTAACAACTTGTAAATCAAATTTAGATAAGGACGAACTATTAGCTATCAAAGGAAACAAAAACGGTTCGACAAAAACAATAAATCGTTTTTTTTCATTTTCCTTAGCTTTCAAAAAACTTTCCAATTCCTTTTCGGTATTTTCAAAG
>JAXJQT010000215.1:0-12411 GCA_036311025.1 Spirochaetota bacterium | reverse complement strand
GTTGTAATTGTAGTGCTTGTTATTTCTCCGCTAACTTTGAGCGTATATGTTCCGGCAGAAAGATTGGTTATAACAGATTCAATATCATCTGCTGTTGTAGAAAAAGTTGTTACTTTGTACCAGTATTTATCTGAATTAGTTTCTTTTAGATAAGTTGCATTTTCTGTTGCATTTGTTACACTAATTGTTTGACCGCCGGTAAAATCACTGTAGCTTGTGCAATACCAGTTATTTGCATCTTTGAAAGTTACACTTGTTAAACTTGAACAATTATAGAATGCATATGTACCGATAGTAGTTACGCTGTCCGGGATTTCAATGCTTGCTAAGTTACTACATTTAAAAAAAGCATATTTTCCAATATTTTGCAGATTATTTGGAAGTATAACACTTGTTAGACCTGAATCTTCGAAACTTTGAGAACTAATTATAGTTACGCTTTTTGGAATATTTATACTTATTAAATTATTGCAAAATTGAAAAGATTTTTTAGGAATTTCAGTTAATCCGTCAGTATCGCTCAAATCCAGATTGATTTTTGCTTCTGTATTACTATTCATTGCATTTGCTATTTCGGTGATAGTGTTGTTTGTTATTGTTCCGCTAACTTTGAGTGTATATGTTCCGGCAGAAAGAGTTGATAGTTTCGTAGAAAGTTCGGAGAAATTTATAGTTTCAGTGTTATTATTATTATCAGTTACAGTTACACTGTTTGTGTTTCCGGTTGTCGGTGGTGATTGTTGTAAATCAGTCGGGAAAGTAGCACCGGCTGTCATCGCCATTAAATCAGCATCCCAAGTCAAAGAAGTAAAAAGACTGCCTTTTGTTCCCAATGCAATAATGTATGGTTTATAATCGGTAAGATCTATAAGAGTATTTTCAGTAACAAATTCTTCTTGGGCGGTTGAACTTTCTGATTTCCTGAAAACTTTCAATTCTGTTTTCACAATTTTCGACATATCTACAAATATTTCCAATGTTGTATCTGTCACGGTTGCCGCTACACCGGAATAATATTTATATTTATCATTTTCAGGTATACTATCTATATTTGTTGGTACTTCACCGTAAACTGCATAATTACCTGTTTTACTTGTATCAGTAATTCTAAGATTTTCGGAGGCTCGAGTCTGAATTTGATATGCATCATTTGAAAAATAGAAGTCTCCGTGTTTTATAGATGCATCTATTAGTTTCTCAGTCAATAAAAGTATGGAAAATGCAGGTGATGTTCGACTTCCATTCCATGGTCCGCTTTCGGGAATATCCTCAATATTTATTGAGTATTTGTAAACGCCTGAACCCGGTATGTATTTTGTCCATCCTGCATAAACATTGATATCTGCTGTTTTGTCGCTTACATCAAAATTATCAAAGATTTGCTTGCAAGCTTCATCTTTATACCAGCCGGTAAAAATATAGCCGTCACGGTTAAAAATGTCAGTAGGTAAAGAAATAGTTCCGTCATCCGGCGAAAAGAAATCTTCAATATCTTCCAGTTCGTCACAATTTGAATGATAAATAATTTTGTAGGCTTTACTTACTTTCACATCTTCAAGCTTTTTATTATCTTCATTGACTACGATGTCTTTGATTTCAGTTGTATCAAGCTCATCGGCACAAAAGATTTTGCAAAGTGTTTCAACTACAGCCACAACGATTTTGGCAATTTTAGTTTTTTTACCTGTAATGTTTAGTTTTGCCTGGCTGTTAATTTTTATCTTTTCTGCAATTTCACAGTTTTCCAGTATTACATTTATTTCGGCGGTTGTATTACTGCGAGACTGTGCATTGCCGTCGAGTAACAGATTGTTAAGCTTACTGTCTTTTATCGTAAGCCGTGACGACGTTTCTACCGAAAGGTTTTGCATTTTTTCCAATTTCACATTTTCGGCTTTTACAGTTAAACTTGCACCGTTAAGATTTCCGCTTTTGATTGTTAATTTTTTATCGATTGTTGCAGTATAATCGGTGATATTTTCCCACTCTTCCAGATTAATAATCTCACCGTCGGTTGCATTATTTACAATGTTTTGCAACGTAGTCGGTTGTTTTTTTGGGACGTTTTCCGGCTCGCACAACGATTTAAAATAGTCGCAATTGCACAACAGGACGAACACGAGTAGAATTAAGCTTGTCAATTTTTTCTTTTTCATATCAATCTCCTAAAAAAATAATTATGTTTTTATTTTGTTGTTGTTTTAAATGCTGTTTTGTGATTTTGTGTAAAAAACAATTTATCGAAATTTTATTTGTAAACATTCATGTAAACACTTTCAATATTAAATGTCAATGCAATGCTATTTTTTTAATGAATACGTTCTTTTTGTGGGAATTACTTTAGGTTGGATTGTTGGGCATTGGATGTCTTGTTTATAAAATTTCGTCTGACAGTAAAAAAAATAAGGGAAGACTTTGCAATCTTCCCTCTAAAATCAAATTATTACAATATGTTATGTCAGACTGACAGTAGGAGTATTATTTAACAAATTTATAAGTATAATCACCTTTTACTCTTGATGGTCTGACAAAGCTTGGTTTATGGTTAAATGACAAAGATTCTGCCGCACTTTCTACATAAACGTCAACACTTGCATACGGCGGTATGGTAAAGTCCGAAGGTATGCCGTCTTTCAAATCGCTGATAAACACAGTTTCATTTGTACGGTTTTCAAACGTCCACATTATACAAGTACAATCACCTACTTTACATACGTTACAAGCACACAGTGCAAGTACTCCCAACATAGACAATGCAAATAATAATTTTTTCATAGTTTCCTCCTTAATTTTCTTTCTGTAAAAACAATAAATAACGTTCTTTTTCTTTTATTTCAGGGCATATTTTTTCTAATGTTGTTGTGTATTTTAATCCTTTTATTTGTGACAATTCCATATCGATGGTTTCTTTGCGTCCTTTGAAAAGTAGATACGGCGTACCTTTTTTAAAATACGGCATCGTCATTTGTACGATTTCTGCGACCGATTTAAATGCACGGCACGTAAAAACATCTGTAGCTTCTTTAAAATCATTTACAAGGCACGAATGTACACGAACATTTTTTAATCCTAACGTCTTCACTGCGTCATTCAGATAAGCTGTTTTCTTAGGACTTTTTTCTACCAAATGTACGATTTTGTCCGGGAAAGCAATTCCCAAAAGTAATCCCGGAAACCCACCGCCGCTTCCCAAATCTGCAATAACGGAAAACGGTTTAAAATATTCAAAACCGCCCACACAATCATACAAATGCTCTAAAATAATCGTTTCTAACGGAAGCTTTCTTGAAATTACATTCAACTCTTGATTTTTTTCTGCTAAGAAGTCTAAAAATGCACAGAAATTATCAGATTTATCCGCAAATCCCAGCGGTAAAAGTAGTGACTTTAAATATTCTTGCTGTTCTTTTGTCATTGCGGAATCTCCTTTTCATCATAATAAACTTTTTTAAAGACCAAACCGTTGGGCTCAATTGTATCACGAGCAAGCTGTCTGTTTTGTCCGTCAAGGATTTCTTTCATCCTAATCGGCGGTTCACCTTTGCGATACAAAGTCAGCAATGTTCCGGTAATAATACGCACCATGTTATGCAAAAATGCACTCCCGATTACACGTAATGTCACCAAATCATCGTTACGCATTGTATCCAATTTATAAATCTGGCGAATCTTTGTACGACTCGGGTCGTCTGCTGCACAGAACGAAGTAAAGTCATGCTCACCGACTAAATATTGACAATATTGATTGAGCAACTCCACATCTAAGTCGTAATAGCAAAATGATGCAAAACGCATTCGTCGTGCATCCGGGAAACGTTGATTGACCAAATGGTAGTGATATTCACGAGCTTTTGCATCGAATCTGGCACTCCACTCGTCCGGCATAAACTCGCATTGAGTAATGCGAACGGAACGCGGCAGAATACTGTTTAATGCACGCAACCAGTTATATTCTTTCATTTTATCAAGAGAAGTGTGAAAATTGATTACTTGTCCGTCGGCGTGAACACCTTTGTCCGTACGTCCGGCACAAACAATTTCCGGGACTTCTCCTAAAATTTTCTGTAATGCTTTTTCGATTTCGCCGGCTACTGTCGGTAAATTCTCTTGAGCCTGAAATCCGTAAAAATCAGTCCCGTCATACGACAGAGTCAGCTTGACGTTCATTTTCTGCCGCCTTTTGCAATTTAGAGATTTCGTCGTAAAAATCACGAGCTTTGTTTAATATTTCTTGCGGTTTGTTCGAGTCAGATTTTCCCATTCCGAATATTTTTCCGTAGTACAATTTTGACTCTTCCAAATCTTTTGCTCGTTGTTCCGGGTCACTTGTGTCTCCGTAACGTAACAGCAATGTTGCTACCAAAAATGTTACGCCGTCATAACCGTAATCTTTGTCCAAATCCGGACCTAAAACTTTCATTTCTTCCATGATTTGTTGCTTAGATTGGTTTAATTCGATGGCATATTGATACAAAAACAATGCTTTTTTATAAAAAGTAGAAGCCAGAAAGTCGTAATAATTGCCCGGATGATTCTTGTCCAAGTCTTCAAACAAAAATGCAGCCTTTATGGAACAAAGAGCCTGTTTTATCACCGGGATGAATTTTTTTGCAGGGAAAAAGTCATAACAATGCATTGCCAATACATAACCTACG
Source organism: Spirochaetota bacterium (assembly GCA_036311025.1). Taxonomy (GTDB): domain Bacteria; phylum Spirochaetota; class GWE2-31-10; order GWE2-31-10; family GWE2-31-10; genus RGIG8597. The sequence goes on along the minus strand of JAXJQT010000215.1, from coordinate 7,756 downwards.
GCACCGGATTCCAAAGTTCTGGCTTTTGAAAAATCTACCGGCAACCCGATAAGCTTTGTCGCTTCAGTCATTCGCTCTTTTATTCTGCTTTGCAATTCTTCAGCTACTTCGCGAGGAACTTTTAGAAAATCCTGCGGCAGACTTGCATAAAAACAATCCGGACAAACAACCGGCGTATAAACCAGCGGATAAACATTTCCGAATTTTTGGCTAGGTTTGTACAATCTATGCAAAAAGTCTGTTAATTCGCCGGCAATCAGTCGTCCTCCGCCGGATTGTAACTTTTCTTGATAAAACTCACTGCCGCAGACCGGACAACGAATCGCTTCTCGAGAAAGATATGTAATGCCTTTTCTGTAAGCTGTTTCATCCATAAAATCCATATAATTTCTCTCCTGATTTTATTCTAATATCACTACGGCTGCAGCTACACCGGTTTCGTGAGTCAACGAAAGATGTATTTTCGTAACTCCGAATTCTTCTGCTATTTTTTTTGTTTCTCCGCTCAATTGTAAATACGGTTTGTTTGCCGGGTCATGACAAACTTGTACATCTTTCAATGTTACACCGCCGCTGATTCCGATACCCAACGCTTTGCCGAAAGCTTCTTTTGCTGCAAACCGGGCAGCGAAAGACTGGGCACTTTTTGCTCGTTTTTTGCAATATGCAATCTCTTCCGGCGAGAAAACTCTTTGCAAAAAAGCTTCGTTTTCTTGTAATCGCTCAAAGCGTTTTACTTCACACAAATCTATTCCCAGTCCAATCACTTTCTTTTGTTTCCTATTTTTTTAATAAAAATATTCATATTGATTAAAATCTTCATCAATCAATGCATTTTTTGTTTTACCGAAAACATCCGGATACAGTGTCATCTTTAGGTTCAAGTATGGTACTGCTTTTTCTGAAACACCGCCGGAATGAGTTCTGGCAACGCCCACAGGGTCGATAATGTCAAAGTATTTCACGGCTTCGGTAAAATATCTTAACGCATCGGCGAAATATTGATGTTTCTTTGTGTTGCGATATTTTCCGAACAACGCAGCTCCGAGATTGTTTGATGATTGATACAACATTTTCACGGCATTTTTATGATCTTTTAAATCTAAATCCAACGGACCGTTTCCTTGGCGGAAAGTGTTGAATTTATCATAAACTTCCAACAATTCACTGTAAGCCAAGTCATATTGAGACATATTCAAGAGAATTGTTCCTTTCATAAATTTCAATGAATCTACATCCGGATTTTTCTTCAACAAATCATCAATTTTGTTGTGAGCTTTGTCAAAATCACCTTTTTTATAATACAACCATCCCATGTTGTAAGTCATAATGTCATTATTAAAGCCTTTATCATAAGCTTGTGTATAATATCTTAACGCTTCTTCACGGTCTGCTTTTGTCAAATAAGCGAAATTTCCGAGGTTATAAAAAGCTTTTCCCATGTTTGGATTAAGCACAGACGCTTTGTCAAACATTTTAAATGCTCTGATGTCAGTGCGTGATGTCTCGTAATAATTTTCACCCAAATCGTTGTATACATTTGCCTGGAAACGATTGAATGCTTTTTCGGAACCGAATATTTTTTTTATGTCCGAACCGGAAAGCATTTCCATTTTTGCCAATGCATTTTCAAGATTCTTTCTTTCATCAGGTCGCACGAGTAAAGCCTTGTTGTAACGAGCCAACTGGTAGTCGTATTCTGGATACGGCGGTTTGTTCGGTACAAGTTCACTTACTCCGGTAAGGATACGTCGTGCTTCGTTTAAGTCTCCGCTGTCGATTAAATAACCGGCTGTTTTTATTTGAGTTTTGTAATCTTGCTTTTTCAAGTATGCAGCAGCCCAGTGATAAGTGTCCAGGACTTTTTTGCGATTATCCATTTTGATGTAAGTTGCAAGCAAATTGTTGATTGCTTGAGCATTATCAAGTTGATAATCAAGTATATCAAGAAATTCATTTTCAGCATTTTCAAGATTAGACGAATCAATGTCTGCCCATTTTAAATACGTTTCTCCGCGACCGTTACGAGCTTGCAAATCGTCACGTTTTTTGTCTATCCAGTAGTTGTACATAGACAAAGATTTTTCGTATTTATCGATATCTGTCAAAAATTGTGCATATTCAAAATCAAGTTTTCTGTCATCACGTAGTTGTGCTGCCATTTCGTACTTTCTTTCGGCTGCAAAATTTCTTTCATGTTCTCGGAATTTTCTTGCATACGCAATGATTTCTTTATAACGAGGTTGAACTTGATATGCTTTGTTAAAATTTTGTTCGGCATATTCATATTTGTTTTCGTCAATGTTTTTCTTTCCGAGTTTGTAATATTTGCTGGCTGTATAAGTAGGATAAAGAATCGTAACGTAAAACATTACCAAAACGGCTATCATCACTATCAATGCAGCTGTTCTAGCCAAAATAGGCAGAACGTTTCTTTCTATCATTGCAAGAAGTGACTTTTGTTTTCTTTCGTATTCTTCACCTGTCAAACGTGTCAATACCATGTTGTGCAGAGATTTATCTCCGGTGAGTTTTTCGTATTGAGCGATAATGTCATGCGGTTTGCCGTGGGCAATAAGTTGTTTTACAAGCGGATAAACTTTTTCTTCCGAGTATTTTGAATTTACGATTGCTTTGGCGATTTTAACTTCCGCTTCTTTAGGGAATGTCGAAATTCTGATGACAACTTTTTTTCGTTCTTCAGGAGTCAATTCTATTTTTTCTCCATTGAAACTTGGTGTATCATCATCTTCTTCTTCCTGCGGTTGTTCTTCATTATCAAAATCGTCTTCCGGAATAAAAGGTGCAGATGTTGTCGGCGTAGGCTCATCTTCGAAAGGTTGTACCGTCTCAGAATCATCTTGTGAAAAATCAAGACTGTCGAGTTCCGGCAAACTGTCCGAAGAGTTATCGTCAGAAATGCTGAGGTCGTCTAAAGATGACAAATCTAATAAATTATCGTCCTCATCACTGTCAATTGCAGAATCGTTAAGCATATTTGACAAGTCAATTTCGTCATCGGAATCGATAGAAAGACTTGGTAAATCCGGCATTTGATTTGTATCATCGGAATCAGAAATAGCACTGAGGTCGTCAAGTTCGTCCAGTGAAGAATCTAATACATCTATGTCACTTTGAGACGGATTGATATTGTCAAGCTCATCCAATGAAGGCAACGTTTCTAATATATCTGCATCGTCACTTAAAGAAGGAAGATTGTTTGAATCATCAGTCAAAATATCTTCGATTTCTTCTATTTCCTCGATGTCTTCCAGAGTTTGAATATCTTCAGGTTTTTCGTCTGTTCCCGGTATATCAGCAATAGGTTCTTCTTCTAATTGCGGCATATCGAGATTGTCAAAATCGCTTAAAGAATCGGTGTTTAATAATGAATCTAAGCTGAAATCTGCGGATTTTAGACCGATATCGGGAGTATCCATTGCCGCAATTTCCGGAATATCATCCATTATAAGAGAATTTGCCGGTTCTTCTTTTTCATTGCTGACAAGAGTATCAATAGCTAAATCGTCCAGGTCGCTTAAATCAATATCTTCAGCAAAAGAATCTTCCGTGTCTTCGTTTGTCGCATTGTCCGGTTGAGTGAAAAAATCATCAGTTTCTGTCGGCATAGATTGTTCTTGCGAATCATTGATGTCATCCAGAAAACTGTCTAAATCTTCAAGTTCCGGAGTTTGGTCATTATCAAGACTTTCAGTACCAAAAATATCATCTTCGATAGGTGACTGTGTTGCATCATTATTGTTATCAATAGAAAGAAAATTATCTTCCGCCGGGATTTCTGCAGACGGCAAATCTCCTAATGATGACAAGAAATCAAGTTCGTCGTTTTCTGAATCTTCTGATGTTTGTAGTAATTCTTCATTTTGGTTGTTATCAAGAAAAGCTTCCATATTATCCAAAAAGTCACCGTTTGTTTTTACGGAGTCTTTTCCGGACAATTCCATCGCCTCTTCCATATTGCGAGAACGTTCTTTTTCCTTTGTTACGGATGACATCAAATCATCGTCGCCCGGAATGTCGTCAAGTAAGTCATCCGACAATAAATCATCGTACGACTGGCTGGGTTCCAGCTTTTCTTCCTGCGGAAGTTTTACCAGATTCGGCTTTTTGCCCTTTTTTTTCATAACTTCAGTTTCATCAGCAATCGAAGCAATTTTTTCCCTTAAATAAGGAAGATCTTCAAATTTCGGCATAAGATTCTCTTTTTTATTTTAATTTTAGTCTTATCAAAACACTGATAATGTCAAAAAAAAGATTTTTTTTCCATACACATATTCAGCATTTTTTTATTGTCAGACCTATCATTAAGTTTCTCGGAATCTTTCCGAGAAATTAAATAGTTAAAACAACGAAAACACGGACGTTTTTAGAAAAAAATGGTGTTTTTGTGTTTTGCTCGAATTTTTTTACAGTAATAAGGAATGAATACAAAATGAAGCGATATATATTTGCTGTTTTTTTTATCCTATTTTCATTGTCTGCAATGTTTTGCGATAAACAAATAAAGCGGTTTGTGGATGTTAATCAATTGAAAGAGGCGGGAGCACCGATTTTTACACAAGATTCAATCATTCTTACGTTGCCGCCTGAAAACGCCGGTCGGCAGGAGATTTTCCTTGTTACGGATTTGGATGGTTGGGAAAAGCAATATTATTTTGATACAAGTTTGTACGGCGTTTATTTTTGCAAATTGCCTTATACCGACAAAAGTGACTTTGTTTACAGATTGAATGTCAATGGTTTTTGGACTGTGCCGAATGGCAGTCTGACACAATTTGACAATTACGGAAATGAGCTTGCTAAAATTTCTATTCCCGACCAGGTAAAATATTTTAATGTTTCTCCGGAAATAGAAGAAATAAATCCGCGAGACTCAAAAGTAAAAAAAGTGACATTTCGTGTTTATGCACCTTCTGCATCGGTAGTAAATCTTTTGTGTTCTAATGCAAACTTCAGTCCGTTTACGTATGCAATGGTAAAAGATAATGCCGGTTATTGGGAGATTTCGCTTCCGTTGTCATGCGGTAATTATTCATATTGCTATTTTATCGATAATATACAAGAGCTTGATATTAACAATCCAAATAAAACAATGGCAAAAGGATTGGGTAGAATGTCCGCATTCAGAGTCAACTGATTTTTTATTTTAAGCTGTACTTAAAACTCCGGGAACTGAAAAATTTCCGGAGTTCCTGCGAAACAAAAATCGAGCGTTTGTATATCAAAAACAACTAAATTACAACCGAAATCAACTGCACTGCTGTACAAAATCCCATTTATACCGTTTGATTTGCACACATCGGCAATAAAACGTGGTACAAAATATTCCGGTTTCCAACATTTATCTTTTCGTACCGGACGGCGAATTGCACCGGAACGCATTATTCCGGCGAATACTAACGGTAAAGAATTTATATTTTTCTCATTAAGATAGAAGCTTAAATCTATTATTTTTTCTAATTTTCGAATGAAAATTTCTTGAATCCAACAAATAGCTGCACTGTTGTGATTTATTTCACGAAAACATAATTTGCGGGATTGACTTAAATAAAAATGGCTTTGGCCGTAATGATTGAAACGCCCTTCACCGATTGCGATTTTTTCAGGATCCGGCGGGAGCATTTCTTGGTTAGTCATAATATGCGAATCGTTCACTGTTCGTCCTCGGTACCAAGTGCTGTCGACAATATCGATTTTTGGGGCATTTTGAACTTCGGTTATTATTTTCTTTCCGATTTCATGATAAGCCCCCATGTATGGATATTTTTCAAGATAAGTATAAAACTCGCAAATTTCCGGGACGATTTTGTCGGTAATTTCTTGAAGTCGTTGTTGAAAATCTATTTGATAATTAGCATTCATTTATTAATCCTGATTTTACCGCTTTGCATCTCCTCTGGATGTAACGATATTATAGCCGATTGATTTTACTTTTGCTTCCAACATTTCTTTGCTTTCGGCTGCTTCTTCATCGGTATGGATTTTGTTGTCATACAATAGATACTTTTCACGAACATTTTTAGGAGAAAGATTCGGCATGACAACATTTGCACCCGCCAGCAGTCCGCGTTCACGTCCGTCCGAAACAATCGATCCTAATGCCGTAGTTGCCGGAAGTAATACTTTAGGCAATAAAAGACGTAACATTCCCAGTAAAAATAATGTTAATTCCAGTGAACCTTTTTCCATTTTGGCAAAAGGCGTATCATGGTGCGGTAAAAACGGTCCGATTCCGACCATTTCCGGTTGTAAGTCTTTTAAAAATAATAAATCATCGGCAATAAATTCCGGAGTTTGCCAAGGGGAACCTACCATGAATCCGGCACCGGTTTGGAATCCCAGTTTTTTCAAATTGTACAAATTTTTCTTTCGTTCTTCACATGACATTTTCGGAGGATGAAGTCGGCGGTAATGAGTCGGATTTGCGGTTTCGTGACGTAACAAATAACGGTCGGCTCCGGCACCTAAAAAAGCTGCGTAGGCTTCATACATGCGTTCTCCGACAGATAATGTTAATGCACAATCGGGAAAGTCTTTTTTTATGGCCCAAATCAATTCTATAATCTTCATATCGGAATATTCCGGGTCTTCGCCGCCTTGCAGTACAAATGTACGAAATCCCAAATCGTACCCGGTGTGACAACATTCCATAATTTCTTCAGGTGTCAAACGATACCGACAGGTGTTTTTATTGGATTTTCTTATACCGCAATAAAAACAATCATTTTTGCAATAATTGGTAAATTCTATCAATCCTCGTATATAGACATCTTTCCCGTAATGTTTTTCACGTACATTGCGAGCTTTAGCAAAAAGATATTCTGATAACTGCGGATTTATTGCATTTATCAGAATGATTATTTCATCTTTTGTAAGGGACTGAGTCTCTGCTAATTTATCAATCAATTCATTCACTTGTTTCTCCATTTTCATTATTGTCAAAAATTTTTTTTGAATAAACGGTTTTTGTAGATACACCGTCTAAACATCCTAAAGAACCGGACAATGCAGAAATTTTATCTTCCGGAGCGTCTAAAACAATGCTTATTACCGAAATCTTACGTTCTCGATACGGTAAGCCTAATCTACCCAGAATATATTGCTTATATTTATGTAAATGCTCATTTATTTTTATTGTAGCATTGTCGTTTTCTACAATAATACTAATGATTGCTACTCTTGTTGTCATTAAAATTCTCCCGAAATCAGCCTTATATAAAAAACTTATATTTTTATAACAATAAAAAGACAAAAAAGAAGCAGTAAAATAAAAAAATATCAAATTTCAATATTTGCAGCGTATTTGACAAGTAGTATTTTTTCTGATATTTTTTTGCGAAAATTAACCTATTAAACAAGGAGAAATGACATGATTTCTTACAAAGATTTGGGTCTCGTAAATACAAGAGAGATGTTTAAAAAAGCTGTTGACGGCGGATATGCTATCCCTGCATTTAACTTCAATACAATGGAACAAATGCAGGCAATTGTACAAGCTGCTGTTGAAACAAAATCACCTGTAATCATGCAGGTATCAAAAGGTGCTCGTCAGTATGCTAACGCTACTATTTTGCGTTACATGGCACAAGGTGCTGTAGAATATGCTAAAGAATTAGGTTGTGAAAAACCACAAATCGTTCTTCACTTAGACCACGGTGATTCTTTTGAAACTTGTAAATCATGTATTGATATGGGATTCTCTTCTGTAATGATTGACGGTTCTCACCTTCCTTAC
>JAXJQT010000214.1:0-3056 GCA_036311025.1 Spirochaetota bacterium | reverse complement strand
TGGTACAACGGAGAAAATGAAGTAACGACAGAATACAAAATAATCTGTGATTTGGAACTTTCTGCAAAATGGAATGTTAATACTTACACCGTGAAATTTGACGCCAACGGCGGAAACGGTAAAATGGCGGATATGAGCTTTAAATATAATGAAGAAAAAGCTCTGACAGCAAACACATTCACACGTGAAGATTATACATTTGCCGGTTGGGCTGTAAAAGCAGACGGTAATGCAACTTATACAGATATGGCAAAAGTGAAAAACTTGACAGCGGAAGATAAAGCAACCGTGACACTTTATGCTGTGTGGAATGAAAACGACAAAGTATTACCAGTAATATTCAGTGTGCCAAGCGAAACAGCCGTAGACTACAACGACAGCGTAACATTGTCATGCAAAACTGAGGGAGCTAAAATCTGCTACACGATTGACGGCGTGACAGTCGAATATTCAAACGCAATTGTTATTACAAGAGATGTAACTATAACAGCATTTGCAACAAAAGACGGCATGAAAGACAGTGACGAATCGACAGCAAGTTATACAGTAAAAACTTATACCGTGACATACACAACTGAATATGGCGTAGCACCGAGCAAGATTGACGGACTGAAAAAAGGCGACAAATTGACAGCAGAAGAGTTGCCGAAATTGATAACTGACGGTTACACATTTGCAGGCTGGTACAACGGAGAAAATGAAGTAACGACGGAATACAAAATAAGCTCTGATTTGAACCTGACAGCAAAATGGAATGCTAATACAGATACAGCTTACACTGTAGAACATTATCAACAAAATATTACAGATAATGAATATACACTTGTAGAAGATGACACGGAAAATAAAACCGGTACAACAGGCGAAAATACATCCGCAACTGCGAAAGACTATGCCGGATTTACAGCAAAATCAGTAGAACAGGCAAAAATAGCAGCAGACGGAAAAGCTGTAGTAAAAATTTACTATGACAGAAATACAATCACGCTGACATTAGACCTTGACGGCGGAGACGGAGAAAAAGAAATAACAGGTAAATACGGTGCAGACGTAACAACTCCGGCAAATCCGACAAAAACAGGATATACATTTGCGGGCTGGAATCCGTCATTGCCTGCTACATTCCCGGCAGAAAATGTGACATATACTGCAAAATGGAATGCAAATACAGATACAGCTTACACTGTAGAACATTATCAACAAAATATTGCAGATAATGAATATACTCTTGCAGAAGCCGACACGGAAAATAAAACAGGTACAACCGATACAGACACAGTCGCAACTGCGAAAGACTACACCGGATTTACAGCAAAATCAGTAACACAAGAAAAAATAGCAGCAGACGGAAGCACTGTAGTAAAAATCTATTATGACAGAAATACAATCACGCTGACATTGAACCTTGACGGCGGAGAGGGAAAAACTGAAATAACAGGTAAATACGGTGCAGACGTGACAACTCCGGCAAATCCGACAAAAATAGGTTATACATTTGCAGGTTGGAATCCGTCATTGCCTGCTGCATTCCCGGCAGAAAATGCAACATATACGGCAAGCTGGAATGCCAATACTTATACAGTGAAATTTTATGCAAATGGCGGAACAGGAAAAATGTCGAGTCAAGTTTTTACTTTCGGAACTTTACAACCATTAAATTCAAATACATCTAAACGCACGGGATATACATTTAAAGAATGGAATACAAACTCGGACGGAAGCGGAGATAGTTACATTGCTGGAGAATCTTATATATTTGGAGAAGATACAAATCTCTATGCTCAATGGACAGTTAATACTTATACAATTACATATAACCTTGACGGCGGAACAAATGCGGAAAGTAACCCGACAAGCTATACTGTAGAAACTGATACAATAATATTAGCGAATGCAACGAAAAACGGTTATGCATTCCTCGGATGGTACGATGAAAACGGAGACAAAGTAACACAAATTACAAAAGGAACTACCGAAGAGATTACAGTGACAGCAGAATGGCAAGAAGGTTTTGCCTATGTATGGGGAGCTACCATAAACGGTGCGATAACGGCAGAAGGTTATACAACAAGTAAAATCTTTAAAGACGGAAAAACTGTAACAGTCGGAGATTTTTATATGTGCGACCACGAGGTAACACAGAAAGAATATGAAAAATATTGCAGTTACAGCGGTTCAATTCCAAACAGTACTTACGGTGACGGAAATAATTATCCGGCGTACTATGTAAGTTGGTATGATGCACTTGTGTATTGTAACAAAAGAAGTATGGAGGAAAGTCTTACTCCGTGCTATACGATAAACGGCAGTACTGACCCAAGTAAATGGGGGACTGTTCCTACTTCAAGTGACAGCAGTAATATCGATAAATGGAAAGCAGCAACTTGTGATTTTACTGCAAACGGTTACAGATTGCCGACAGAGGCAGAATGGGAATATGCAGCCCGCGGCGGTAACGGACTTACCGGTTATCAGTATACTTATGCCGGCAGTGATACAATAGATGACGTAGCATGGTATGCTGATAATTCAGGTAGTAAAACTCATGAAGTAAAAGGTAAGGAAGCAAACGGACTCGGCTTGTACGATATGAGCGGTAATGTGTGGGAATGGTGTTGGAGGAGCTCCGGTGTAGTCAGCTATCTTCATGGCGGCAGCGGCAGCTGGGGCCTCTCGGCAGACGACTGTACGGTTTCGAGTAGGGGGGGACCTCTACAACGCTTATAATCACAGCCGCGACCACGGGTTTCGTGTGGTGCGAACAGCGGAATAGGGAAGTAAAAGGAGGCAAAATGCCTCCTTTTTTTATGAACCATTGCAAGGTTCAAGGTTTCTTTTGCAGGCTGAGCCTGCATTAAAATGCAACTTTGGTTCAAAGTTGGTAGAAGTTAGAGGGTATTCTCTTTTTTGCGATGAAAAGAGAATACCCTCTATAACACCCAAGAGAAAAGGACGCTCCTTTCGGTGAGTTCATTCTTACTTTTTCACTTTATGAAATGTCGTTAGACATTTCGAATCCGTGTGGCAATAGCCGGCGAGTTATGGTCGTTTTGGGG
>JAXJQT010000213.1:0-19421 GCA_036311025.1 Spirochaetota bacterium | reverse complement strand
GTTATCGTACAGATATAAAAATTGTTAATGCCTCTTAATCTTTTTGAATCGCTTTTGCTTCATTTACAGAAAGCTACTTTATGAGAATCGAGTTTAGGGGCAAAACTATTTTGTTTTTTACTAGCTAAAATGAGCTTTTGAGTGTAATATACGCAAAAAATTATTTATGAATAAAGAACAGGAGCTTATTTACATGAGAAAAGAAAGCTTGGAACGTAAAACAAAAGAAACACAGATTTCTATCAATCTAAATCTTGACGGAAACGGTAAGTCTGACATTTCTACCGGAATCGGTTTTTTCGACCATATGCTTTGTGCTTTTGCAAAACATGGCGGGTTTGATTTGGAAATGAAGGTAACCGGAGATTTAGAGGTGGATTTTCATCATACGATAGAAGATTGCGGAATTGCTTTAGGTTCACTTTTTGAAAAGGCACTCGGCGACAAAGGCGGAATTGAACGTTTTGCGGATGCAACTGTTGCCTTGGACGAGGCTCTTTCTCGTGTAGTTGTAGATATTTCAGGGCGTCCTTATTTGTATTTTGGTTTGGATTTTCCGCGTCCGTCAGATGGCGGAGGAATAAATCCGTGGTTGTTTGAAGAATTTTTCAGAGGTTTTGTGAATAATGCAAAACTTACTTTGCATATTGACAGAATCCGTGGGGATAACTCACATCATATATTAGAAAGTGCGTTTAAAGCATTTGCCCGTGCAATGAAGAAGGCTGTAAGTGTTACCGGAAATGCAACAGATATTCCCAGTACAAAAGGAGTTTTATAATTATGGTAGGAATAATAGATTCAAAAATTTGCAATATTGAGAGTATTTGTAATCTTATAAGAAAACTTGGAGTTTCATACAAGATTGTCGACAGTGATGAAAAATTTGATGATTTAAGTCATTTGATTTTGCCCGGTGTAGGAACGGCTGCTCGTGCAATGCAAAATTTAAAAGAGCACAAACTTTTAGACGGGATTTTGTCCCATGCAGCAGCAGACAAGCCGATGCTCGGGATTTGTTTGGGTATGCAATTGTTATTTGAAAGTTCATTGGAGTTTGGTAATACAAAATGTCTGGGCTTGATTCCCGGAAATGTAATAAAAATCAATACAGACATGGTTTTGCCGCATATGGGCTGGAATGATTTAAACATTACACAAGATATTGCGTTGCTAAAAGGTGTAGAGCAAAACTCAGATGTTTATTTTGTTCATTCTTATCGTGCAGATACAGACAGCAAATATATAGCGGCTACGGCACAGTACGGCGAATCTATCCCGGCAGTTGTTTTTTCGGGAAATGTAATGGGTACACAATTTCATCCGGAAAAAAGTTTGAAATGGGGTGAAAAAATAATGACTAATTTTTTCAATATGTAGTAGCGAACTTTTTTATTCGAGACAGATTAATGCTCCGGGAACTTCAGCCGGAGCAACTTTAAGTTCAAAAGGAAGATTTTCAGAAAAACCTTTACTGCGTAATATTTCGTGAATAGTTTCTAATGCTTGGCGTGGCGTATTATTTTCTTGACTTAAATGCCCCAGAAATACGTGTTTGAGCTTTGGAGAAATTATCGAAGTCAAGAAATCCGCAGCGACATGATTTGATAAATGCCCGTAGTTCCCTAAGATTCGTCTTTTTAATACCGGCGGATATATTCCTTCTTTTACCATTTGTACATCGTGATTAGACTCCAGTAATATGATGTCAGAATTTTTCATTATAGCTTCCAACTTGTCGGGGATGTGTCCCAAATCCGTAGCGATGGAAATTTTTGATTTTCCGTCAAACATTGTATAACCGACAGGATCTTCTGCATCGTGCGGAATAGAAAAAGAATAAAGCTGTAAGTCTTGAAGTACTATTTTTTGATTAGGTTTTATGTAATTAATTTTTTCGGCCGGAATCAAATCAGTTTCTTTTTTTGCATTGGCTTGAATTTTTTTTATGGTAGATTCAGTTGCATAAATATCTGTATTGTACTTGCGAGAAAACAAAGCAACGCCTTTTGTGTGGTCAGAATGCTCGTGTGTCAAAAAAATACCAGCAATTTTTTCAGGCGATATTCCTCGACTTATTAGAGATTGCTCAATGCGACGGCAACTTATACCGGCATCAATCAAAACATTGACATTTGAAGTCCCGACAAAGATTGCGTTGCCTTTGCTACTGCTTGAAAGTGTACAAAAATTCAGAGCCATTAACTTTTTTCAGCCAGTTGATTTTTTAAAATGTTACAAAGCGGAGCAAAACGTTTTTGGTTTTCTTCCGATAATTCACAAAGTTTGTCGTGTGAATCGAGTACGATTTTTAATTGCTCAAGCTCGTCGATATCTATCGAGTCATCAAAACGTTCAAAAGTTAAATCTTGCGGAATAGGTTCGTTTTTGAAGTTCAAAACTTTATCCAGTCTCATATTTTTTAATAGTTTTAATGAGATTTCATTCGGACAAACTATATACACGTGAGTTTTTAACTTTGCGAATAAACCTTTATCCAAAGCGACCATAATTCCCAAGAATGTAGAGTCCATATAGGCGGTTTCGGATAAATCGATATTGATTTCAAAAGGTTGCGAAAACGAAGACAGTCGCTTCATAATCATACTTCTTAAAGGAAAACATAAATTTGCAGTGATGTGTCCCAACGCCTGCAAATATAAGTCATTTCCTTTTGATGCGATTAATAACTGGTTTTCAGAGGTTTTCATATATTCTCCTTAACAGTGATTTTTTTTGTTTATGCACCGCAACATTTTTTAAATTTTTTACCGCTTCCGCATGGACATGGATCGTTTCTGCCAACTTTCGGACCTTCGTTTACTACTTGTTGGAAAGGAAATTCTGAATCATCAAAATACCAAATGCCTTCTTCTTTTTTGAAAGTTGCAATTTCATGATGTTCAATCGGTCTTAATTTTTCACGATAGTTGGCGATAAATTCGACTTTTCCCTCAGTTGCATCGGCTGCGACATCGGCAGCATTTATAACTGTAAGTCCGAGCCATTCGGCACTGTCTATCCATTTTCTGATACCTTCTACACGGTGTTCTTTACGTTTTGACGGTAAAACCGTGTTGATAATATAATCAACGTTACCTTTTACGTGTGCTGTATAACGAGAACGAAGTAGTTCTAACGGACTTGTTGCAATCTTTTCTCCCTTCAGTAAAGGTTCACAACATGAAGAATATTCTTTTTTACTTCCGCACGGACATAACTCTGCCATTTTTTCCATCCTGTTTATATAAATAAATTGCTCTTAATTTTTAAGTAATGTTCATTTTATAACAGCATTTGAATGACTTTGTCAATGAATAAACCAATCAGTTTTTTCTTGCTGTGTTGATTAAAATTTTTTTTGTCCATAAATATATCGCAGAAATATTTGGTTAAGAATGAAGTAAGAAAGGTGTTGAGAGTCAAAACTATTTAAGATTTTTTGCAGTCGGCGAGATATTAAATTGTAAAAATAATATAAAATAAATCTTATTCACAAATATATATCGTTATACATCGGCATGTCAGATTTAGATTGAAAATCAGGTAAATAATATTTAATTTGATTTAAAAATCTGATGATTTTTTTGCTAAAGGGGTAAAAAATGAATCTTAAAAAGAATTTATTAGTTATTATGTTTGGGCTTTTTTGCTGTGTACTTTTTGCGGATGAAAGCATTGTACGTTTGCAAGAGAAATTGCGTGAAATCGCAGATAAGGAATCAAAACCGGTAGTTTTTATCAGTACCGAAAAAACAGTAAAGCAACAAAGTTACGATCCGTTCGAATTTTTCTTTAACAACAGAGGTGGTCGTCCGACTCCAAAGGAAAGAGAGTTCAAGCAATCGGCTCTCGGTTCCGGTTTTCTTTATCATAAAAAAGGCGACGAGTATTTTATTATTACCAACAGTCACGTTGTCGACGGAATGGATACGGTGAAAGTGACATTTGACGACCAAAAAAGCTACGATGCGACTATCGTCGGCAGTGATCCGGATGTTGATATTGCCGTAATCAAAATCAAAACAAAAGATAATCTGCCGTTGGCAAAAGTCGGAGATTCATCAAATATCAAGACTGCCGACTTGGTAATGGCAATCGGAAATCCTTACGGACTAAGCCATTCGGTGACATTCGGAATTGTCAGTGCGATAGGACGTCCGAGTCCGGATAACACAAAGCCGGGATTTACCAATTTTATTCAGACAGATGCAGCAATCAATCCGGGTAATTCCGGCGGACCGCTTTTGAACATCAGCGGCGAAGTTATCGGAATCAACACTATGATTTATTCACAATCCGGAGGAAGTATCGGAATCGGTTTTGCAATTCCTGTTAATATTGCAAAAAATATTGCGGACCAGTTGATTACAATAGGAAAAAGCGAACATGGTTGGATCGGAATTACTTTCCGAGAATTGAACGAAGATGAAGCTGAAAAGTTGGGATTGAAAAAACAACAATTCGGCATGCTTGTAATGCAAGTCGAAAAAGACGGTCCCGCAGCCAAAGCCGGGATTATGTCAGGAGATGTTCTTTTGAATATCGGCAAACAAAAATTATCACGTTCTCATGATTTGACAGTGACAGTAGGAAGTGCCAAACCGGGCGACAAATTGCCGGTGACAATTATGCGAGACGGAAAGACTATGGAAAAAACAATCGTAATCGGTAAACGCAGTACAAAATCGACTGTTGCCGATAACGGTAAGTCACCGGAAGAAGAAATAGAACGTTTTGGTTTTGTACTTTCACAGGAAAAAGACGGCGTTTTGGTTCGTGCAGTAGAAAACAATTCCCCGGCATATCAAGCCGGCTTTAAAGTTTCGGATATCATCACAAAAATAAACAGTAAGAATGTGAAAGATATCAAAGATGTCCAAAATATATTGAAAGACATAAATCCGGGCGACGGAACATATTTTTTTGTAAATCGTGACGGTGAATCTCTGATTTTGATGATGTGATTTGCAGAATGGGAAAAGTCATCTAAAAGAAGCAAAGTCTTTAGATGACTTTCAATTCTTGACGATTTGTAAACTAAATGATACAAACCACGAAATTATTTTAATTAGGCAGGTATTTAATGACTGAAGAAAAAGTTAAATATTACAAAGAGTTATTGCTCAAAGAGAAAGCTTCTATGGCACAATCTCTTTCTGATGATGACAATGCAGCCAGAAGTATGATGGAACAAGATGCAAATGTTGTCGGAGACAGTGCAGACGAAGCGTCTGTTAATGTTTCACAGAATATTTTGAATCTTACTAATAATAAGAACAAAGAAACTATGGTAGCGATTGAAGCTGCTTTACGCAGAATCGAAGAAAAAACATTCGGAATATGTGTTCATTGCGGAAAAGAAATAAATCCTGAACGTTTGGAAGCTCTTCCTTGGACTACAATGTGTATCAAATGCAAAAGTGCAAGTGAAAAAAGAAGATAGTTTTTTATGAAGCATCAGAGGAATTTTTTTGTTTCAATATTGAAATTCATTCTGATTACGGCAGCAATGTTAGTATTGCTGCTGTTTGTTTCATGTGTGCTCTTTTCTTTTTATTATAAAGATATTTTTATGCAATTTTTCCAAAGAGACGTATCTATAGGAAAAGTTGATTTTAACATCCCGACCAAAACATTAACAATCAACGATATTCACTGGGCTGTTCCGGAAGGAGAAAAGCTCCTTAGTGCAAAAGAAATTCAAATCAAGCCGGATTTCAAAAAGTTATTAAAATTGCAAATCGCATTCGAAGAGGTAACAATTGACGGCGTGAAAACGTATGTCATTCAAAAAGGTAACAGTTACAAATTGCCGCCGTTTTTACCGGAAAGAAAATCTTCTTTGAATTTTAAAATACCTAAAATTCCTATTGTGTTTTCGGCAATCACTGTGTCGAACTCTACGGTTCACTTACGTCGCAATGGGAAAGATTATCGCTTTTTGTCGGAATTGACGGTAAAGTTGCCGTCTGTCAGCGATAAGATGTCGGAAATAAAACCGGTTATTTCAGGGAATCTGAACAGAAAGCCGTTTAATTTTGTGGGTAAAACAAAATTTAATGAAAACGGCGATATTATCAATCAATTCAATGTGTCATCACGAAATTTGAACATTGCAGAGAATCGCATATTCTTACCGGTATTTCCCGGAATAAAAATGCAACAGGGAATTGTGAATCTTGATATTTCCATTGAGTACATTATAAGAAAAAAACGCAAAAGTTCGCTTGTTTTCAGCGGAGCCGTTGCCGTGCAAAATTTGGTTTTGAATACAAATGTCGAGCAAATAGCAGACCGTCTTACCGGACGTGCAGTTGTGAGGCGTTATGACTTTACTCAAAAACAACTTGATGTAGAGTCTTTGTCTGTTAATTATGCAAACATAAAGTTGCCGAAAGATTTTTTTGTGACAAAAAACAATAATGAAGTTGCGAAGTTTCAGATAAAAATAGATAACGCACAGATAAAAAATACTTCGTTGACATTGCCGGAAGTAACATTGGCAAATATTAACGGCAGCGTGTCGAATTTTTCGCAGTCTTTAAAAAATACGGCTTTTGATTTGTCGGCAACTTTAGGTAAAGGACAGCTTTATGCGAATGGCAAAAGTAACGGCACGTCGGAATTTGCCTTTGATAAATTATCCGTAAAAAACATTAACTTACCACAAGCTTTGCCCGTAACAAAAAAAATTAAACAATTAAAATCTATAAATATACAGCAACTTTCGGGTAGCGGACGATTGCAGTTATTTCCAAATAAAAAACCGGGAATTGATTTTTCCGGAATCGGTATTTTTTCTGATGCAGAATGTGAGTTTGTCGGTAAAAAAGTCGGAGCCAAAAATATCAGCGTATCGGTAAAAGATTTGAATACAAGTGAACAAAGTGTGGTTTTACAAAAGTTGCAATTTTCCGGTTTGTATTTCAATACAGATAAAACATACTTGTTGGATTGTAGTTTTGTGATGGAACCGAGTGAGCATTTTTTGAAATTGACACAAGATTTTTCACTGGATGACAGCTGGAAAATCAAAACACTTTCCGGTGTTTACGGAAAGAATAAGCAGATTTTTGCGAATATAAGCAATGTCGATTTGCAATTAAAAATGCAACTCAGCAAGGAACAACTGAATGCACAAGCTGCATGTCAAATAGACGACAGTGTGATTTATCATAACGGAGCATTGTCTGCACGATTACGAAATGTTGATATCGGGAGTGCAAAGTTATCAAACAATAAAAGTTTGCGGTTGAATATTGACCAAGGAGTATCAGCGAAGTTTTTGTATTTGAAAACTATACTCAGTGATGCCGGAAGTCTCGAAATTGCCGGTATTCCGTTGTTTAGCTTTGGTAACAATACGCAAAAGAGTGAGAAAAAAGATTTCCAGATACATTTGAGTCGTTTGAGTGTGGATGACGGTGAAATTGATTTTCTTGATAATCGTAAGTCATCAGTTGCATTTGCTTATAAATTCACTGATATTTCGTGGAAATCAAGTAATTTTCCGTCTTTTATATATCCGCAAGGTAGTTTGGATTTGTCCGGCAAAGTCGACAAAGCAAATCCGTTTTCTTTGCATTTGACTTGTGATGCTACACAGATAAAAGGAAAGTTTTCTTGTTCGAATGCGTTACTTTCTCCTTTCTCCGAATATTCACAAAAATATTTGGGGCATTCAGTAAAAAACGGGCGACTTACAATGAATATTCCGTTTTCCGTTACAGCAAAAGAAATTTCGTCTGATGTAGAATTGCAATTAATAAAACCGGAATTTAAGCGAATGCCTGCAAGCACCTTTGCATTGAATCTTGATAAAACTTTGCGTGCGATGATGAACCGCAGCGGAGTAATAGATTTGAAATTTCCCGTGTCCGTGTTGCTGGAAGAGAAAAAAATAAAATATACGGATTTGTTCTTTGAAGTTTTATCAAAGACGTTGCAGTCATCGTCAGATCGATTTGCAATTCCTATACAGGAAGAAATTATTTTTGATAATGTTTTTTCTATTGCTTATTTTAAAGGCGGCAGTACAAAGATTTCGGCAGATACTTTTTTAAGTGAAAAGATGTTGGAAAAGTTGGCTAATCACAAAAATGTATTTGCGATAAACGGTTTTGTGGATAAACAAAATGATACTGAATATTTAAAACGTGAACTTGTAGCCAAAGCATTGAAAAAATATATTACAGGCGAAGGGGAAACAGCTCGTAAACAAGCTTTGCGAGAAATGTTGTTGCAAGAATACAACGAAGAGTCTTCGGACAGTGAAGATTCCGATGTGCTTTTACAACGAGTTTTAGACCATTTGGTTGTATCACAAGATGATTTCAGGGCATTGGCTTTTGAACGTGCTCGAGCGGTCGCATCTTATTTGGAAGAAAACTACAACATTGCACATAATAAAATTTATGTTCGTGAAGATAACAATATATTTGAAAATCCGTACGTAAGCGGAATCAGTAACAGTATCGCCGTGATTCGCAGCGGGCGACTTGTAGAATAATTATTTGTACTTGTTGATTTGCTTCTGTAAAACTCTCGTTGTTGTTTGTGCCTGATGTGACAATGTCCGCTTTGTATTTTCTTCGAGTTTAAGTCTTGTCAATATTTATCGTAACAATATAAAAAAAGTGGTATTGAATAAAAATTATATTATTTTGCTAATGACTAGCCAGAGTCATATAAATGAAGTAATATCCGCATTTTATCTATAAAACACAAGAGGGCAAATTATGAACAGAACATATATTATTGCAGAAATAGGAACGTCTCACGGAGGAGATTTAGAAAAAGCATATCAGCTTATCGATGCGGCAGTTTTTGCCGGTGCCGACTGTGTAAAATTTCAATGGGTGTATGCAGATGAGATTCTTCATCCTGATACGGGGATGGTGGAATTGCCGACAGGTTCGGTGCGGTTGTATGACAGATTTTTGTCATTGGAAGTGCCGGTTTCTTTTTTTGAAAAGGTTTGCGACTATGCTCGTTCTAAAGGCGTTGCGTTTGCCTGTACGCCGTTTGGAATTCGCAGTTTGCGACAGTTGTGGGAGTTGCGTCCGGATGCAATCAAGATAGCCTCGCCTGAATTGAATCACTTTCCGATGTTGGAAGAGCTATTGAGATTAGAAAGTGAATGCGATGAAAAATCTCGAATTCCGGTGATTTTATCATCTGGTGTTTCAAAATTGAAAGATATAGATAAGACATTAAAACTTTTAAAGCCGTTACAATGCGACGATTTTGCAGAAACTCCGTTGCCGGCGATATCACTTTTACATTGTGTGACAAGTTATCCGGCTCCGGAGACAGATTACAATTTGGCAGTGTTAAACTTTTTACGTGAACATTTTTCGATAGATGTGGGAGTCAGCGACCACTCGTTAGACCCGGTACTTGTACCGGCAATCACAGCTGCAGCCGGCGGAAAAATTATCGAAAAGCATATTACGCTCAGCCGAGAAACCGACGGACTTGATGACCCGGTAGCTTTGACTCCGGAAGATTTTGCTTTGATGGTTCAAAAAGTTCATAAAATAGATTTGCTTGAGCCTCAAGAGCGACTGGTATATTTGACAAAGGAATTCGGCTGTGAAAAAGTTAATGCGATATTAGGCGACGGACAAAAAAAACTTGCAGCCTCAGAAAAAGCAAACTATGAACGAACGAATCGCTCGATTCATTATTTGAAAGCATTAAAAGCCGGGACAACGATTCAGGAAAAAGATATTGCCGTATTGCGTACGGAAAAAGTTCTTACACCGGGGATTTCACCGGAATTTTTTAAGCAAATACCCGGACGACGACTGAAAGTAGATGTGAGTGCCGGAGCCGGACTGTTGTGGGAAGACTTAACGGAAGTGTAGATTAGTTTTTTTTATAGGAGGGAATAAAGTGAAAAAAGAGATGTTGATAAAAATAACTGTAGTATTGTTGGCTTGTATGTGGATTAGTTCGTGTAATAAAAAAAATATTACCGATAATGTAAAAGTTTCGTCTTCGATACAGTCGACGTACAATGAAATTGATGAGAATACAAATATCGATAGTACTTTTATTTCATCGAAAGATTTTTTTATTCCCGATTATACTCCGTGTCAGCCCGAAGAGGCTTTGCCGACGGGAAAAGTAGAATTACAAAAAGTATCATCATCGGAAAAGGTTGATTCTATCATTCCGGGATTACGAAAACTAAGTGATTACAAAACAGATTATAAAACTGATAAAAAGACTGAAAGAAACAATAAAGTAAATAAAACTCAGTTGAAACTTTCAAAAAAACAGCTGGCAGCTCCTTTTACTGTTTGTGATTGGGGCCCGAAAGGTTCTATCCCGGCACAAGTAGAACATCCATCGTTTTATGTGCTTTTTTCAGAACCGGTAGTAGAATTGGCAGCATTGAACAACCCGGAAAAAAAATCGAAATATATCAGCATTGTACCGCCGATAGATGGTTTTTTCCGATGGAAAGGAACGTCACTTCTGTGTTTTGATGCGACTGAGTCGTGCAAGCCGAACGAGTTTTATACAATCACCGTAAATCCGCAAACAAAGTCACTTTATGAGAAAAAACTTGAAGGAGAAACAACTTTTACCACAGCGTCGACTCCTTTAAAAATCACTTGGTTTGCTGCCGGTTTAAAATATGCACAAGAAAAACACGTTCGTTTTGATAATAACGATGTGCCGCTTGATGCAGCAAAAGATGTTTTGGTGCAATTCAACTACAAAGTAAATTCTCAAGAGATTGCAAAGATGACAACAATCTGTGTAGACGAAAAAAAATTGAATTTTAACGTGACACAAGAAAAGCCGGACGTTGTGGGATTTCATATTACAGATAATCTTGAGCCGAGAAAGAGAATAAGAATTGCAGTCGGTACAGAGAAAAATGCGGCGGAAGTTTCTTATTCTACATTGCAAGAATTTAAATATACGTACATTTATAACGGAGAGTCATCGGAAGAACGACAGTTCCCGGTACATCTTTGTTTTTCTCATCCGGTTGATTCAAAATCATTGGAGAATGCGTTCGGTTATACTTTGGCAGACGGAAAAAAAGGCAATGTCGATGTGCAAAATATCAAAGTATCAGACAATGAAGTAATCATTTTCGGTTTGCCGGTAACTTATAAGGATAAATATTCTGTTAATATTAATAGTTCGCTTCGTGATATTTACGGACAAAAATTGATAAAAGAACAGACGTTGGCTGTAGAAGTTGAAGAGGCAAAAAGCCGGTTCAATTTCGGTATGTACGGTGCGAAAATGTTGGAAAAACGCAGCGACTGTTCGCCTAAAGTGGTGTTTGACTATCAAAATATCTTGCCGGATTCCGGTTACGTCGTACAAAAGACTGCTAATCCACTTTTTGGAGAAAATGAAAATTTAGATATTAAGTCGTTACCCGGTTATAAACAATTGTCTGTGACACCGCGAAATGAAAAGATTCTCGAAATGATAGATTTGTCGGAATATCTTACAAACGGCGTCGGTGCCGTAAGAATAGATACATCCGTAAAAACAGAGGCGACTTGGCGAAAAGAGGGATTTTTCACTCATAAAAATTATGCGACCGTTCAGGTGACAGATTTGGGTATTACCGTTCGTTACGGTGTAAATAAAGCCGTCGTTTTGGTGACACAACTTTCGACCGGAAAACCGGTGGAAAATGCCAATGTCTACATTTATAATAGTAAAAAAAGCAATTTATCCGATTGCATTGCAGGAAAATATTTGGCAAGTGCAAAAACTTCGCCGGAAGGTTTTGCGGTGATTGCAATGGCGGAACAAGATTTGAGTGAATTATTCGCAGGTTATGAAGACAATTTTGCAATAGCTGCGGAAAAAGACGGCGATGTTGCCACGTTCAAACCGGAAAGTCATTATGCTTGGCGTGCGGGAATTTACAATTCAGATTCGGTAGCGTCGGTATTACAAGATAAAGCAAGGATTTTTATGTTTACCGACCGCGGTATTTATAAACCGGGCGAGACTGTGTCGTTCAGAGGAATCGACCGCGAGCAACGTCTCGGAAAGTTTGATTCTTATTATGGAGAATACAGCGTAACCTTAAAAAATAATGAATGGAAAAATCCGACTGTCTACGGAACAAAGTCTGATAAAACAACTGAAGCCGGCGGATTCTACGGAAGTTTTGTAATTCCCGAAGATGTAAAGCCCGGAACGTACTGTCTGACTTACAAACGTAATGACAATAAAACAGAAGAAACTCTTTATTTCTCGGTTTCACACTTTGAACGTGCAAAATTTCAATCTACCGTGTCTATGCCTATAAAAAATATTATAGCCGGAGACAAAATAGAAGCGACCTTATCGGCATCTTATCTTGCCGGAGGTGTACCTTCAAATGCGAAATATCAAAACAGCTGGTACAGACAACCGTGCAATTTTACTTCTAAAAAAGGTGAGTTTAAAGATTATTCATTCGGTGTAGAAAAGTTTGAAGAAGGCAGCAGTGAAGTTACCGCCGGTGAAGGAAGACTTGACGGAGAGGGGAAAACACTGCTTTCTTGTGCTACATCCGGCAACAAGATAAAAGGAGTTTCTTATAAATATGATGTAAGTACTATGGTTACGGACGTGAGCAATCAAAGAATTTCGTCGTGGTCGTCAGTGATGGTACATCCGGCGGCATATTATGTAGGAATTTCTAAACCGTTGGGTATCAGCGGCTTTCCTAAGTCAGGACAAAAATTGACGTTTGATTATTTGCTTGTAAATCCGGACGAAAAACGCTTGGAACGTGAGGATGCGACAACGTATTTGGGTAAAAATAAATCGATGAATGTTACCTTGTTTAAGGAAGAATGGAATATTGTCCAGCAACAGGGAATCGGCGGTCACGTGTATAGTCGCTATGAACGTAATCTTGCAGAAAAGGATAAACAAAAAGTGTCTATCGGGGTAAAAGGTGAAATATCCGTTACGCCGAAAGAAGCCGGTTATTATATTTTGCGTGTAACTGCAAAAGATTTTGCCGGACGTGAAACAGTTTGTGAACGAGGATTTTTCGTAACGGGAAGCGAACGTGTTTTCTGGAATCAAAGCGATGTCGCTTCATTACGATTGACGGCTGATAAAGATATGTACAATCCGGGCGAGACAGCAAATGTGTTACTTGAAAGTACATTGCCGTCGGGCCATTATTTGATTACCGTAGAGCGAGAGGGGATATTTACCCATGAGGTGCGATACTTTGATAAAAGTATGCAAGTATTGGAAATCCCGATTGCCAGAAATTATGTGCCGGTTGTTTACGTGTCGGTATCGTCATATTCCGTGCGAAATAAAGCTGTGGAAAATGAGTACGGAAAAACAGATTTGGACAAACCGAAAGGTTTTTACGGGGCGACGACACTTTTTGTCAATCCGCGTGTAAAAGCTTTTACCGTAAAAGTTGACAGTACAAAGCCGATTTATCGACCGGGCGAAGAAGCTGAGATTACATTGACAGCGACAAAAAACGGTCAACCTGTAGCCGATGCGGAATTGATGTTGACGGCTGTTGACAGAGGCGTATTGGATTTGATCAATTATCACGTGCCAAATCCGTTAGACTTTTTCTATAAAAATTATCACTTTCCGTTGGCAGTAAAAGGAGGTGACTCCAGAGCGTTGTTGCTTGATCCGGTAACTTATGAAGCAAAAACATTACGTGGCGGTGATGCGAATTACGGCAAAGGAGAAAGTGCCGACGGAATGAATGAAAGACGAAATTTCAATCCTACGGCTGTATTTTTGCCGGTGTTGAAAACTGACAAAGATGGTAAAGTAAATTGTAAGTTTAAATTGCCGGACAATTTGACAACTTATACGGTTACGGCGTTGGGTGTGACAGGAGATTTCTTTGCATACCAAGAAAGTGAAATAGCCGTACAGAATCCTGTCAATATAAAGGAAGTTTTACCGCGACGACTGCGTGAGCGTGACACAAGCGAGTTGGGAGTTTTAATTTCAAATCTTGATTCGGTATCGCATGAGATTTCGGTCGGATTGGAAATGCAATCCGATGAAACAGAAAATGTTGGTGAAGCATTTGTTGACGGACAGGCAGAACATAAGGTTACGGTGGCACCGGGAGCAAATGCCGTTGTATATTTTGATGCGGCGGCTGTTCGTGCCGGCGTTGTAAATGCCGTGTTTACGATAAAATCGGATATTATCAACGAACGTCTTGTATGTCCCGTGACTATAGAAAAGCCGTATATTTACGAAACAGTTACGACGACGGGAGTCATTTCCGGAGACGAAAGTTCGGCAACGCAAGCCGTAGTGATTCCGGGATTTGCCGATGATGATAACAGTAAATTGTCGGTTACATTGGATGTCGGCGGTTTGGGAATGTTAAAAAGTGTGTTGCAATATATTTTTGATTATCCGTATGACTGCTTGGAGCAACGAAGTATCAAACTTATGCCGTTGATTCTTTTCGGTGACAAAATAAACAGCCTCGGTCTGGATAAAAAAGTCGGCGATGTTTCAAAGACAGTAAAAACGTTTTTCAAAGATTTGGCAAAATTACAACATCCGGACGGCGGATTTGGCTATTGGGAAAAGTCTGTTCAATCAAATGTTTATGTTTCAATGCGATTGGCTGAAGTTTGGAAAATGGCAAAAGATGCGGGTTTCTCGGAAAAAGATTTGGCGATTGATATAAAAATGCTTGTGTCTTATTTGCAGGAACAACTTGCACAAATGAAAGATTGCGGTAATGAAGAGAAGCTCGAAGTTTGCCGTGTGATTTCACTGTTGGGCGAGAATGTGGATGAAAATTTCTTAAAGGAAGTTTATTCCGATGAAAAATCATCTGTTACGGCGTTGGCATTGGCAGGACTCGTGACAAAAGACAGTGTGTTGTCTTCCGTGTGTGCGGAAAAAATCAGAACTTACATTCGTCCTACTGCACGCGGTGTAGATATCAGTGTGTTTGAAAATGACGTTGTCACTCCGTACGAAAGAATCATTGTCGGTTTTGACAAATTGTCCCGCCTTTCACGTACATTGGAATTGTTTGTTCGGGAAAATCCTAATGATGAAATGATTGCCAGAGTATTGTTTACATTGCTTGAAAATCAAAAATGCGGTTATTGGCGTGATTTATCTGTCAGTTCAGTTGTGTTGAATGCGGTGGCAAAAGTCATAAAAACTTACAATACCGAAAATGTGGATTTGTCGACAAAGGTGGCTTTGGACGGCAAAAAAATTGCAACGGGGAACTTTAAAGGTAGCAGTGCGACACCTGTTAATGTTGTAACGGATACTAAAGCTCTTGATGTGTTTGAAAAAGATAAAAGTTTACCGTTGGAAATTACTAAAAACGGTAAAAGTCCGTTGTTTTATTCTGCAAGTTTGACGTATGCATTGCCGTTGGAAATGCAGTTGCAACGTGACGAAGGAATCGGCGTAAATGTTACACTTTATGATGAACAAACTAAGAGTGAAGTCGTTTCGAAAGATTCCGTGATACAACTGCAAAGTGACAAAGTCTATAAAATGGAAGTAGATGTGACGTCGACTTTTGACAGAAATTACCTTGCGTTGCGTATTCCGATTCCTTCGGGTGCAGAAATTGTAGATGTAGAAACATCTGTCGCTGATGAACAATTCCGTTTTGTGACGGCAAAAGAACTTTATGATAATGAAGCGTTTGTATTCTGGGATGACTTTGCAAAAGGGCGTGCCGTAGTTTCGTTAAGGTTCAGAACCGTACGTCGCGGAGTTTTTCCTACCGTACCGGTAAATGCGGAATGTATGTATGAAACAGAAGTTTTCGGTCGTACAAACGGTGTGTTTTTTACGATAGAATAAAATGAATCGAATCAAAATTATTTCGGGATTAGCGGTTGTGATTTTTATCATAGTCGCGTCTCGAATTTTTATTTGTTTTTCTCCTTATCCGCAACTTAATGAGTTTTTTAATTTACCCAAAAGTACACGTATTTATGATTGTAACGGCGAGCTTGTTCAGATATTGAGCCTGGAAAACGGTTTGCGTCGTGAGTTTGTGACGCTGGATGAAATTTCAGAAGAAGCACGCAAGATTTTTTTGTCGGCAGAAGACAAAAATTTTTACCGACATTGCGGAATTGATTTTTTGTCAATATTCAGAGCTGTTTTTCAAAACATTAAAAACGGTCGAATTGTCAGCGGTGCTTCTACAGTCACAATGCAATTGGCTCGAATGATTAAGCCGGCAGCCAAGCGAAATATTTTTGCAAAGATTGCAGAAGCTGTTGATGCGTTGCGACTGGAAGCAAGACTTTCAAAAGATGAAATATTGGAACTTTATCTGAATCATTTGCCGTTTGGTTTTAATACTCAAGGTGTTGCCGGCGGAGCAAGATTTTTTTTCGGTAAAGATTTGTCTGAGTTGTCTGCGGCAGAGCTTTGCTGTTTGGCAGTGATTCCCCGAATGCCGACTTTGTACAATCCGCTGGAAAATCCCGATAAATGTGCGACGGCAGCAGTGCGACTTTCTGATTTGTCGTATGAGCAGATAAAGTCGGCAGCTGCAAAGGCGAAAAAATTTATTTATCCGGAAAATATGCCGCATTATGTACGATATTTGACTTCTTTAGAAAATGTCGGTTGTTATCGTAATGCCGAAATCAGACTTGCCGCTTCATTGGAATTGCAGCGAAAGGCGGAAAATCTATTAAAAGAGTCTGTGAGAAAAGGAAGATTTTCTCGTATTACAAACGGGGCAGTTTTGATTTGTGATAATGCGACAGGCGAGATTTTGTCATGGGTAGGCAGTGCGGATTTTTATGATAAGTTTCACGGCGGTCAAAATGACGGCGTGCTTGCCTGTAATCAACCAGGTTCCAGTATGAAACCTTTTTTGTACGCATTTGCTTTGGAGTCCGGTTTTACGCCTGCGAGTGTTTTGCCTGATGTTCCTATGGAGTTCGGTAATGAACAGCTTTATGTTCCGCTGAATTTCAACAATCGCTACAACGGACCTGTTCGTTTGCGTACAGCATTGGCGTCCAGTTTGAATGTACCGGCTGTTTATTTGCTAAATGAATTGGGACTGGGAAGATATATTTCGTTATTGGAACAACTGCATTTTGTTTCTTTAAAAAATGCTAATCCGGGGTTGGGATTGGCATTAGGGAATGCAGAGGTCAGTCTGTTTGAAATGGTACAAGCTTTCAGTGTTTTTCCTCGTGACGGTTTCTTTATGTCGCTTATTCCTTTGCAAGGTTATACGAATAGTGAAAAAAAAGAAGTTTTCAGGTGTGATACAGCCAGATTGATTTGCGATATTTTGTCAGATTCACAAGCCAGATATTTAGGTTTCGGTAAAGGTGAAGTGTTTGATACTCCTTTTCCGGCAATTTTTAAAACAGGCACGGCGAATCAGTTCCAAAATATTACGGCATTAGGGGCGACAGTTCGTTATACAGTCGGTGTGTGGATGGGAAATTTTGATGGTTCGACGGTTGTAGGCAAAACCGGCAGTTCATTGCCGGCGTCATTAGCAAAAGAACTTTTGATTATATTGCAAGGGAATGAAAGTGATGATTTTAAATTGCCGGTTTTGCTTGAAAAAAAGAAAATTTGTGTTTTATCCGGAATGCCTGCAAATGAAAATTGTCCGGATATCAAGGATGAATTCTTACCAAATGACCGAACATTCGAGAAATGTTCTTGGCACAATGAAAATGACGTTGCTTATCCGAAAGAGTTCAGTCGCTGGTTTTATCAGAAAGAAATTGTCGGAGATTTGCAGAATAATAATGTCCCGCTTCAGATTGTGACTCCTCGTAACGGCAGTGTTTTTTTTTATGATTCTTTGTTGCCGGAAAATGTCCAAAATATAAAAGTAGAAGTTGTAGGTGGAAAAGAAGAACTGCTTCATGTTTTTAGTGACGGAAAATCATTTGTTATCGGCAGACCTTTCTCATTTGAAATCCCCTTGTCACCCGGTTTGCATAACATAAGGGTAAAATGTGCAGATGAAGAATGCGAAACTACCTTTGAATGCAAAAAGTAGTTTATTCATTGTCGCCAAAAAAAATATTTTCCATTTCTAAAAGTGCTTCTAAATTACGCAGCGAAGGACGTTCCGCTGTTCCGCTTTTTAATACATGAACGTTGTTGTTTTGTACTGCACGAAGTTTTGAGTATATAGCATCACTTTTTAGCTGGTCGGCAATCTCGGAGCGACTGACTAAAATGATGTCCGGGTCTTTGGCAAATATTTTTTCGCGACTGTAATTCCAACCATTAGCATCGTCAGAGATATTTATAGCACCGGCAATTCTGATAAGATTGGCAATAAAAGTATTTTTTCCCGGAGCATAATCTCCTGATTCTCCGAATGAAATCATGTAGTAAACTTTTGGATGATTTTTTTGCTGTTGAACACGTAAAGTTATTTGTTCTACTTGGTTTTGCATATCTTCTATTAATTTTTGAGCGTTTTCTTCCTTTTTTGTAATTTGCCCCATATCTTCAATTATTCGATAAAAATCTTTCAGCTCATTTCCTTGTTTGCCAATGTAAACCGGAATATTTAATTGCTCCAGTTTATTTACGCTGTCTTTTGTAAAATGGTCAGAGGCAACTACAAGTGACGGTTTTAAAGCGATAATGCATTCGAGATTTGGTTCAATTAAGGAACCGACACTGGGTAAATCTTTTGCTTGCGGTGGATAATCACAGTAATCACTGCGGGCAATTAAAAAGTCTTTAGCATCGAGTTCAAAAAATAATTCAGTCATTGACGGAGCAACAGAAATTATACGTAATGTTTCGTCTGTTTTAGGAATGTTTATTTTTCTTCCGTAAGAATCAATATAAGATTGTGAATGTTGAACTTTTTTTTCGTTACAGCCTGTAAATATAAGAACGCATAGCAGTAATAAAAAAATATTTTTTTTAATAAGCATTGTTTTTTCCGTTTGAAAGAGTAATAGATATTAGACATTTTTTATAAAAAACATCTATAAAAATCTTAAAGAAAAGAATTGACACGAGAAGTCAGTTATAGTATAAGACGCGAGGTTGCATCAGCCGCCGTGTTTGCGTTCTGAAATATAAGTTAAGTACTGTATTTCGGAGGAATCAGCAGATACGAACATGTCAGTTAAATAAACTTTTTGAGTTTAAAAAAAAATAAAAAAAAGTTCTTGACATGAAGGATAAAAAGATGTAGAAAGCTACACGTTGCGACGCACGCAAGGCACACGCCGAAACGAGCGAGTAGCGACGAGAAAAAGAAGTTCATTGACATTATATAGATATACAAGAAGCCAAAACGGGTGTTATTAGAAATAATAATACCTCGTCAATAAGAGTGTAATAATAAAGAATATACTTCGAAAGAAGTCAGCGAAAAAACTTAGATTAATAAGTTCTTAACCCGCAAGGGTTTAGATAAATAT
>JAXJQT010000212.1:0-2172 GCA_036311025.1 Spirochaetota bacterium | reverse complement strand
GATTAAATAAAAAAGCAGTTCGGAATATTATTTCCAAACTGCTTTCAGTAGTCATACAGATTTATCTTGCTTTTTACGCACCGAATTCTGCTTTTAGTTTTTCTACTTCGTCTACTAAATCTTTCTGATAGTTTGCAAGTTTTGCATTTACTTCTTCTTTTGAAGCAGCAGAACCTGAGAAGTAGAATTTGATTTTAGGCTCAGTTCCTGACGGTCTTAATGAAATCTTAGTTCCGTCTTCTAAGTGGTATTGAATAACATTAGAAGAAGGCAATTTGTAAGGGCTTCCTTCTGCGTCGGCAATTGTATCACCCGGCAAGAAATCCAAAGCTTTTACGACTTTTACACCGGCAAATTCAGTTTTTGGATTTGCTCTGTAGTGAGCCATAATCTTTCCGATTACTTCTTTTCCTTTCAAACCTTGAATTTCGATAGATTTTGAACTGTCAGAATAATAACCGTATTTTTCAAGAATTTCATTTAAATAATCGCTCATGTTGCGACCTTCTTTTTGTAATACGGCACAACATTCAGCAATCAACATTGTAGCAACCATTGCATCTTTATCTCTTGCGTGAGTTCCTACCAAGAAACCGTAACTTTCTTCGCCGCCGCAAACATAAGTGTAGTTTTTGTCAGCTTCGAATTCTCTGATTTTTTGACCGATGAATTTAAATCCAGTTAATACGTTGAACACTTTCAAGCCGAAAGATTCAGCGATTTTGTCTTGTAAGTTTGTAGTAACGATAGTTTTTACTACGGCACCGTTTGCAGGTAATTTTCCGTTGTTTTTCATTGCAGATAAAACATAGTATTCGATGATAGCACCGATGTGATTTCCTGAAACGATAGTAAATTCTCCGTTTTTCTCTCTTACGGCAATACCCATTCTGTCAGCGTCAGGGTCAGTAGCGATTACGATATCGGCATTTTCTTTTTTTGCCAAATTGATACCGCGAGTAAGAGCTTCTTGTTCTTCAGGGTTTGGTTTGATAACTGTAGGGAAGTTTCCGTCGGCAATCATTTGTTCTTTTACATAAAGAACATTTTTCAAACCTAATCTGTCGAATACTTGAGGAGCTAAAGTAGCACCTGTTCCGTGAAGCGGAGTATAAACGATTTTTACATTGCTTCCGGCAACATTATTTATGTTTTGTTTGAAGATTTCATCCAAGAATGCATTGTCTACATCTTTGTCGATGATTTCGATTCTGCCGTCAGCAACTAAATCATAAAAGTTTTCAGATTTTACATCGTTAAGACTTTTGATTTTGTTTACTTCAGCGATTACGTTTTTATCGTGTGGGCTAACCATCTGAGCACCGTCAGACCAGTAAGCTTTGTAACCGTTGTATTCTTTAGGATTGTGGCTCGCTGTAACTACAACACCTGTAGCACATCCGAGATAACGAATTGCAAAACTCAATTCCGGAGTAGGGCGAAGACTTGAGAAAAGGTAAGTCTTGATTCCGTTTGATGCAAAAATTGTTGCTGTTTCCTGTGCGAATTCTTTTGAGAAATTACGAGAATCACATGCAACAACAGCTTTCGGATTTTCAATATTTTGCATTTTTATATAATTAGCAAGTCCTTGTGTTGCTTTTGATACGTTGTAACGGTTCATCCCGTTTGTACCGAAACGAATAATACCACGTAAACCGCCGGTACCAAATTCCAAATCAGCACCGAAACGTTCGTTCAATTCTGCTTCATTGCCGGAATTTACTAAATCTTGAATCTCACGGATACAATCCGCACCGTAAGGTTCTTTTGTCCATTCATCAATTTTTTTTTGTATATCGTTGTTTAATGCCATTGGCATAACTCCTGTAAAAAGTAGAATTTTAAAGCGACTTTAAAAGAAAACAAATTAAGTGTCAAGAAGTGTTTTAAAATGTGAACACTAAACTTACTGCTTATTTGCAATTCCCTTATTTCGGATACGAACGACAGACCCGGATTCTGTTTAGGATAGGAATTCGATAAATATTTGAATATAAATTACTTTCTGTCTTTTTGCCTCGATTTCCCCTTATTTTTCACAGTAAAACAACATCGAACTGTACGGTCTGAAATGTCGTTTAAACAGCGTTTGAGAGAGGGAAAAAAGAAAATTAGTAAAAAATCTTTCAATTGTGCAGTGGAATGAAAAAAAGTTGCATTAAAGCAAGT
>JAXJQT010000211.1:0-2966 GCA_036311025.1 Spirochaetota bacterium | reverse complement strand
TTGATGACAATCAAGGGCGATACAAAAATAACGGCGAAAATCGTAGGCGGAAACAATGGCTTGCAATGGAAATGGCGTGTAGGGGACAAAGCTTGGTTTGACCTTCAAGATTTAGCTGCGGGGTCATCTTACAACGATAATATTCGAGAATTACCAATGTCGATAAGTATGTTGGATTTATTAAAAGCCGAAGTAGGCAACAGTGATGATACTGCGACATTGCAAATAAAGATTATAGATAAAACAGAAAACGGTGGTCAGGAAGCAACAATAAATATACGGGTGAAAAGTCTTTTACAAGATACGACAGCTCCGACAGTAGAGATTAAGCCGTTTTATTGGAACAGTGAAAGCGACAATTCCCTTTATCAAAACAGCCGTACAAACGGTCATATAGAACTGACTGAAGATTTGACAGACAAAACCGGTGCTTTACTCGGAGCAGACGATCCAAAGGTTTCCGGAAAAATCACTATCGAGGGAACTGCAAACGACAACGTACGTGTTGATAAATTGATTGCTAAAATACCGGGATTTAAAGGCGGAACAGAATTTATCATAGCAACTCGTAATAATGATAATAGCTGGACATTCATTGACAATATGGAAACTGAAGGCTGGGCTTGTGAAATTGTAAGTGAAAGCTTTGATAAAGATATCGGTAATATCGTAAATTGGAAGTTCCATTGGGATACAGCAAAAATTGAGAATGTTGTAGCTAAAAATGTGAATGTTCAAATAAAAGCAGCCGACCGTGGGAAAGCAACACTTGACAGTAATAAAACAAAGGTGATTTACGGTGATCAAAAAAGTTCTGATTTTGTAATATATAAAATGGACGTAGTACCGTATATTACGGGACTGAATACGACTCTTACAGGGTTGGAAAAGAAAAATCCTTCTGTATACGGTCGAAGTGCTTTAGGTAAATATCCGGTTTACTATTACAGAAAAACTATAGAGGGAAGTCCAAAGTCAGAAAAAATTACACTAAAAGGATTTAATATTAAATCCGGATCAACAGTAACTTTTGCAGGTAGTGCAACTGCAACTTTGAATAATGATATGTCTTTCACTTTGCATGAAAATGCGAAGTCAGGTGAAATCAAAGTAACTGTAAACGGAATTGATTCTCTAAATAACATTAATAATAATGAGGCAAAAGACGGTTATAACGGTAGTAACTACGAAAATTATTACAACCGTCAACCAAACGGACAAAACAATGACCTTCTAACAGACAATGTAGAAATTGCAATTTGGGAAATAAATTCAAAAGCAGCAATTGCAGAGACAGGTGAATTAAGCGAAGTTGTAATGCATGTAAATCCTACAAACGGAATGGTAGGATTAGCTTTTGCCCACAGTCAGGACTTGGCAAGTTATCCTACAGCTGCTAAAACTACGATAAGTTATGATGTTACAAAAACTGATGGCAAATGGATTGGAAAGGAGTGTGTGAAAGATGAACTTTCTTATCATACTTGGGTGACAGACTATACAGGTGTAAATCAAATAGGATTCGTTTATGACAAAAACGGAAATATGTTTGGTACAAACGGAGGAACCGATACATATACAGCTTATCTGAAAGTAGGACGACTTGGTCTTATTTCAAGTCATTGGGGAACAATTGCTGATAGTAGTGTAACTGCAGATGCTTATGCAGGATACACAAAATTTAGAAGATTACGTCTTGAATATTTGGGAATTACCAAAAACGGGGTTTATGCATCTAATGTAAACAGATTTGCAAAAGGTGATTGTACTCAACTTGCTACTACAACATCTGAAGATTTGGGTACAAATCTTTATATGATGTATTATGACAATACATTGGGTGAACTGAAATTTAAAGCAGGAAACTTTGGAAAAAATCCTGCTAGCCCTGCATCTTCCCTTAATCCGGATGATCCTACTAACTACAGTACTGCAGAATTATGGAAAAAATCTGAAGCAGTTTTTGGTGATTTTGCAGATGATGCTCATAATCAAAGGGATTGGAATGGTACAAATTATCTACCAACTTACAACAACATTTCTATTGTAGCAAATCAAAATGGTGCAAACGGAGATTCAAGTGTAAGACCGGGAATTTATTATTCAGTATCAGCTGTAGCTTCTGCTGATGGAATGAGTGATGTCGTTGTTGCCGTTTGGTACGATGATACAAACAAATCCTTGTGGTACAGTTACTTAGTTAATCCTTTGGGTAAAGCAGGAAACAGAGACAGTAACGGAGCAATAAGTACTGAATGGGTAAAACCTGTTGCAATTCTTGACGGTCATGCCGGTGGTTACTGTGCAAGAAAAGCTGATGATAAAGGTGGTATTCACATTGCTGCATATAGCCGTAAAGATGCAGGCTCATTGTATTATGCTTACCTAGATAAGTATAATTCTACATTTAATGAATCAAAAAATCTTGTTGCTGTAGATTCTTACGGTTCACAAGGTCAGTATATCACTATGGAAGTTGCAAAAGATGGTAATGGAAAATATATCCCTTATATTGGTTATTATATGAACTCAATGAGTTATCCAAAGTATGCATATTTAGCAAATCCCGGTGCAGGTGTAAAAGCCGGTGTAGATGAAAATAATATGTACACAGGTAATTGGGAAACAATTATGCTTCCTACAACAAGTACATTGGTATTGGATGACATAAACATCGGTGTTTGGAAAAATGCGAATGGTACACTCAAAGCAATTCCAAGTAGACCGGCAAATCAAAGTGGACTTCAAAGTGAATCTATAGCGGATAACAAAAAGTCCGGAATTGTTGTCGGAAATGATACTGTAAATCCAATTTTTGCTTACGGTATTGCACAGACTGGAATCGGTTATGTTGAAACAGCCCAGTTGAAATAAGCAGGTCAGACGGGACAAGAAAACTCCCGTTTTTACTGACATAAAATAGAGACTGTAATTTTAAGAACTGTTTGTATTTATTGCAGACAGTT
>JAXJQT010000210.1:0-1199 GCA_036311025.1 Spirochaetota bacterium | reverse complement strand
TTTGAGAATAAAAAGAAAGTTGATAAATCGCACGTAAATTAGTGCGTATGATTTGAGGAGTGACAACATCTGCCACATCTTTTACCCCAACAAGCCCGGTCTTTTTGTCTCGTCGCAAAAACAAACGCAACATCGTAAAAGGCTGTGTCGTACTGCAAAAACGGCTTTTAATTTTCTGAGCTCCGAA
The DNA here is from genome assembly GCA_036311025.1 of Spirochaetota bacterium. Taxonomy (GTDB): domain Bacteria; phylum Spirochaetota; class GWE2-31-10; order GWE2-31-10; family GWE2-31-10; genus RGIG8597. Next base: position 1,012 of record JAXJQT010000210.1, on the reverse strand, counting down.
TGCAAAGCAAGTTTCTATTCCTACAAGCGGTGACAAAAAATATAAAAGCCGATTATAATCACTGTTCGGCACTGCTTTCAACAGTACCGCATCAGTAGTAAAATATCCATGTTCCCAGAATTCCGGTGAAATCATTTATTCAAAACGTGTTTCTACAGCTCTTGCATGAGCTTCCAAATGTTCTGAACGTGCAATTCTTGTAATATCACTTCGATAATGTTCTAGTGATGACGGTGTAAATTGCAAATAACTGAAACGCTTTGTAAAGTCATAAACTCCCAAAGGCGAGAAAAATCTTGCTGTCGAAGATGTCGGCAAAACATGGTTAGGACCACCGAGATAGTCCCCTACACTTTCAGGTGTAGATTTTCCGACAAATACAGACCCGGCAAATTTTACATTATCAAGCAATACCTGCGGTTCATCACTGAAAAGCTCTAAATGTTCCGGTGCCAAAAGGTTAGCAAGTTCTACCGCCGTCATCTTGTCATCAGTCAAAATCGCCATTGCTCTTTTATCTAATGAAGTAAGAGCATTTTCTTTTGTATCTGTAAGTTCATTCGCCTGACGGTAAACCTCTGTTTTTACATCATTGATAAAATCTTTGTCTGTCGCAATCAAAACAGCTCTTGCCATCGGATCATGCTCAGCCTGACTGAGTAAATCACTTGCTACCATTGCAACATCTTCTTTTTTATTCGTATCAGCGATTACGGTAATATCCGACGGTCCGGCTATCATATCGATGTCAATTTTTCCGTAACAAATCTGTTTTGCCTTAGCGATATAGGCATTCCCCGGTCCTACAATTTTGTCTACTTTCGGGATTTCCGGCAAACCGTGAGCCGCAGCCAAAACCAACGCACATCCGGCCCCGCGATAAACTTCTGTTATTCCCAAAAGCTGTATAAGACGAGCAATTTCCGGCGATTCTTTAAAAGTTCTCGGCGGTGTCAAAACTACGATTCTTTTTACACCGGCAATTAATGCCGGTATTACCGTCATATAAAAT
>JAXJQT010000209.1:0-6991 GCA_036311025.1 Spirochaetota bacterium | reverse complement strand
TAATAAGGTTTTATACCTTCAAATATTTTATCTGTGTCTGTTACTATTTTCTTCATTAACTCTTTCATCTCTTTCTTATTTTCCTCTGTCAAATCGGAAAGACTACCATTACCTTGAATCTCATCAATAGACAAACCGGTAAAGAAATGAGTAAATAAAACACAGTAAATATATTTTCCTTTGTTATTCATGTGACCGTCAGATACTTGATATTCAAGATTAGTTGGTGTCGCATCTTTAGTCAATTCTGCATCCGGATGATGAATAACTCCACCGACCGGTATCATAGGTAATTGAAATTTCTTAGCAGCATAAGCAGATTGTTCTTTTAAATCCCAAGATTGATAACATGCAACCTTTGCCCCTAAAGACGATGCAAGTCCCATAAATGTACCTGCAGATGTTAATGAATTAATTATAGTTCCGTCATGAACTACAATCCAAGATAAATCTTCCGGAAATAAATCAACTTTCGGAGTAACTTTATTCTGTGACACACGAGATAATAAATGTGATAAATGGTCATTTTTTCCTTGTACCAATCCCCCGCCCAGTAAATCATTAAATTCATTAATATAATTATCATTTCCTAAAGGAATATTTCCGCCTGTGTGAATATGATAAATCTTAACTTCATAGCCGTTTTCTTTAATCATTGTTTCCAGATTGGCAGTATTAAACGTATGACTGTTACCAAAAAAGAATATACTTCCTAAATTCTTATTTTTAGGTTCCTCACTTTCTTCATCTTGATTATCGCCGCCTTGACTCTGGTCATTCTCATGATTATCATTATTCTGACCGTTCTTATCATCCTTTTTTTCTTCTTCTTGCTTTTGTTCTGCTTGTGTGTCTTTATTTTGTGATTTAGCATTATCGCTCACATCCGGTTCCAAACAGCCGACCAATAACAACAAAAATACAAGCAAATAACAATTAATTTTTTTTAGCATATAAACCTCCATTTATTCATGCAATATAAGTATATAGAATGTTAAGACTATTTTTTTTACACTTCAAAAAAAAATCCCTACAAACAAGAAACATGCTTCTCATTTGTAGGGAAATAAAAATATCTTTGTCTTATAAATTTTCTTCTAATAATTGAGCTTCACGTGCACTAAGCTTCAACGCTTCAATTATCTCATCAATATTCCCTTCCATAAACTGATCAAGCTTATACAAGGTAACATTCACTCGATGGTCTGTCACACGATTTTGAGGGAAGTTATAAGTTCTTACTTTGTCCGAACGGTCTCCCGAACCTACTTGGTTTTTACGCATTTCGGCTCTGGCTCCCATTAATTCACTTTGCTGCTTCTCATATAATCTGGCTAACAAAACTTTCATCGCTGAAGCTTTATTCTGATGCTGGCTACGTTGATCTTCACATTTTACTACAATTCCCGTAGGCAAATGTGTAATTCGCACTGCAGACTCTGTCTTGTTTACATGCTGCCCACCGGCACCGCCTGCACGCAAAACATCTATACGTAAATCTTCCTGACGAATTTCCACATCAGCTTCTTCCATTTCCGGAAGCACCGCTACCGTAACCGCAGAAGTATGAACTCGTCCGCCCGACTCTGTTTCCGGAATTCGCTGTACTCTGTGTCCGCCGGACTCATAACGCAAATGTTCATAAACATTTTTACCGGCAACATTGAAAATTATTTCTTTTACTCCGCCGAGTTCTGTTTCATTACAATCTATTATTTCTGTTTTCCAGCCTTTTACCTCTGCATAGCGACTGTACATTCGATACAGTTCCATTGCAAACAAAGCAGCTTCCTCACCACCGGTACCCGCACGAATTTCGACAATGATATTCTTACCGGCAAGCGGGTCAGGCGGAATCAAAAGCATTTTTAAATTCTCTTTATCTTTCTCTATTTGTTCTTTGAGCAAAGCAAGCTCTTCCTGAGCCATCTTTAATATTTCAGGATCTTTCTCTATTTGTAAAAGCTCTTCTGCATCACTGCATTGCTTACAACGTTCTTTCATTTCCCGATAAGCAACTACAGTTTCCTCTATCGAAGCAACCTCTTTTGTCAATGTTTTATAAGCATTTTGATCATTTAGAATAGTTGGATCTGAAATCTTTTCATTCAATTCATTATATCTTTCTTCTATTGCATCCAACTTTTGCAATGCACTTTTAAAATCTTCCAACATAATTTAAATCCATAAAATAATATTCTTATATAGAATTAACTTCATAAAAAAAACCCGCAGAAGCCGTGGACGTGTGAAGTTTGAAATTCTACCCTTGATATACAAGGTGGGTTCCCTCACTCTGCACTCTACCTTCTGAAAATCAGTCGATATTATACAAATTGATTTTGAGATCCCTGAATTATGAGTTGCGGCGAATACAATCTTCACCACACGAGCAACGCAGGCACTATTTTTATATCATGACTTTATAACTAAATCAAGCTCTTTCCCTAACTCATTTAGTATTTTATTAATATTATTATCTTCTTTTTTTATAGAAGAAGTTCGTTCGTTATAACACGTATAATATTCGTCTGTTATTCTGACTCCTGCCAAAATAGCAATTTCCAAAGATGATTTGTACGGATAAAGTTTTTCCAACTCTTGTACTTTTTTTCTGTAAAATTTCAAAACTTTAACAATTTCATCATGATCATCTTTTTTTATCGAGATGTTCATTTTTTGACCTAAAATATCAAAAGTAAACTTTTCCATAAAACAACAACCTTGCTAAAATTCTGAATTATAAAACACCTTTAGGAAGATCACGAGCCGGTTTTCTTTCATTACCTTGAGAAAACTGCTCATTTTCAAATATATTTGCAAATAAATTTTCAAAATATGCACTTTCTTCCGAACCTTCAGAGTCATAATAAGGAAGTTTACTATCCTCTACGGAAACATTTTCACTTTCATATTCAAATTCTACTTCATTGTCTTCCATAGCAAATGGATTTTCTTCCATTACTGTCGAATTAGCTTCCATTACAACCGGTTCGTTTATTTCTTCAGTTTCTTCTACAATATTGCTTTCAAAAACTGAAGATGTATTTTCTTCTATAACCTCTTCTTTTTCTTCACTATCAAATTTTCCCTTAGTTTCTGAAGAAGTTGCTTCTAACTCCGGAGAAAAAGATGATTCATTTTTTATTGCTTCAAAATCCGGCAATACATCCAACATTGAAATTATCTTGTCTTCTAAATCTTTATGCATTTTTTCTGCAGAAGAAGATAGTTTTTGCAATCTTTCATTTTCTTCTTTAAGAGCCTGATTATCGTTTTGTAAAAAAATAATCTGTTTTTTTAATTCCTCTACCTTAGAACGCTCTGCAACTAACAACTGCTTATATTCAGTTATTATTTTTCCTGCAACTTTGATTTTTTCAAATAGTTCTTCAATCTTGTTTATATCCACAACTCCCCTCCCTAAAAGAAATTACCATGATATATATAAAAATTAAAATATTTTAGAAAATTAAAACCTTTCATAACGAAAGGTTTTAATTCAATATAAACAGCGTAATTTTTATACGCTATATCTAATTAATAAATAAAATCTTATTAACTATTACACCACATTAGTTTAATGCAGCTTTTGCTTTTACAATCAATTCTTTGAATGCTTCTGGATTTTCAATAGCTAAGTTAGAAAGATTTTTTCTATCAATATTAATATTTGCTTTTTTCAATCCATTGATAAATGCAGAGTATGTAATACCCTCATTTCTACAAAAACCGTTAATTCTGGCAATCCACAATTGACGGAAAGTTCTCTTCTTTTGTTTTCTTCCGATATAAGCATAAGAAAGTGCATGAATCATAGCATTCTTAGCTGTTCTGTACAGCTTAGATCTCGCACCTCTATATCCTTTTGTTTTCTTTAATACTGATTTTACTCTATTTTTATGAACAGTTCCTGATACAGCTCTTGGCATAATTTATCTCCTTAATTTTAGTATGATCCGTTAGGAAGAAGTTTACGAACTCTTTTTGCTTCACATTCTTTAAGAGCTCCGACTTTACCTAATTGTCTTTTTCTTTTAGACGTCTTACCTGTAAGGATATGTCTTCTACCTTGTTTACTGTAAAGCACCTTACCGTTTTTTGTTACTCTGAATCTTTTTGCTGCACTTTTGTTATTCTTCAGCTTGATTTTACTCATTAAAGATCTCCTTTTTATAAATATATAATATTAAAACAACAATAAAAGAGGCAGCACCGATACCTAATTTATTATAAAGAAACTAACACACCTTAATTTCTTTAACAAATAATATCTTATTTCCTCTTACTGTTTTGTTTTCTTAGTTATGGGAGCAACTAACATTGACATACTCTTTCCTTCAAAAACAGGTTCGCTGTCAATTACACCAAATTCAACTAAATCTGCTTTATATCTAAGCAAAATATCGCGTCCCAATTCAGTATGAGCCATTTGACGACCTTTGAACCTAATAGTGATTTTTACTTTATCACCGTGAGCTAAGAAATTCTTTATGTGCTCCAACTTGAAACCATAATCATGAGAATCTATCCCCGGTTGAAGACGAATCTCTTTAGTTTCAATTTTTTTCTGTTTTTTTCTGGCTTCTCGCTCTTTCTTTTCTTTTTCAAATCTAAATTTTCCGTAATCAAGAATCTTACATACCGGCGGCTTAACATTCGGAGAAATTTCAACAAGATCCAAATCTGCTTCTCTCGCCTGCTCCAATGCCTCTTTCAACGGCACTACACCAACCTTATTTCCTTCTTTATCAATTAAAAGAACCTCATGACTTCGAATATCCTCATTAATTCTTGGTTCTAAATCCCTATCTCTTTCTTTAGTTGACAGAATAAACTCCTTAATAAACGTAAAATTATTTGATTTATTTTCTTGCTTCACTCGACACAAGTCAAGTTCTTAAAAACAGCAGTATTGTATAAAAAAAAAATATTAAATTCAATATTTAAGAGACAAATATCCAAAAATTATTTCTTCAATATTCTTTCTTTAAGCTTCACTCGCACATTTTTCACAAATATTTTTATTCTAAAAAAGCATATCAATAAATTGATAAAACTTTTATAAGCAAAATACGCCGTTATTCTCTTATCAATACCGGATAAAGCTCTCACACCTTTTTTAAAAAAGGTTCTGTCTTCTACCCGTGACAGCACATTTTGAAAATATTTATAATCTTTTTTATACGTAGAATTACCTTTTTCGATAAAACGCTGCATATTTCCCAAATAATCCCAAACATGCAAAGCAATAAAACGATTTTGAATTTTCTCTCGAACGTTTTTATCACAAATTGAATCACAGAAATCAGCAGTTTGTTTATTCAAAAGAATTATATTTTCAAACTTATCTTCCCTAAAACCGGTCGTCGCAGAGGTTTGATTGTCTTTTCTGTAAAAATACAAAGCCTGTGAAATAACCACTACAGTATTAATATTTTGAAAATATTTTAAATTAAAAATGAGATCTTCTCCGAACACCTGACCGTCTTTAAAATTCGAAAATATAAATTTTTTACGATATAATTTATTGACTACAGAATACAACAAACCGCATTCTTGCAATCTCAAAATCGTCAGTTCTTTCGTTTCACAACGACTCTCAACAATCTTTTGTTTGTCATCAAGTTTTATTCCGCACACAGCGACATCAGCATTCTTCTCGATTATTCCTTTCACTAAAAGTTCCAGCCAATCATTATCCACAAAATCATCGCTGTCCACAAAAGCAATAAAATCGCCTTTTGCAATTTCCAAACCACGATTTCTAGCAATACTGACACCGGAATTCACCTGATGAACAACAGTAATACGTGAATCTATTTTCGCAAAATCATTACAAACTTTCAGAGATTCGTCTGTAGAACCGTCATCGACCAAAATAAGTTCAAAATCTTTATAAGTTTGCTTCAATACAGAAGATATACATTCATTTAAATATTTTTCGCTGTTATAAATCGGAATGATTACACTTATCAAAATTATTTAATCCTCTACATTTTTTTTATCTTCAAACTATAACGACGAAGCAACGTCATAATGTCTGAAACTTCATTTTCTTCTGCAATCTTACTGACAACATTTGCACACATTTTAGCATCTTCTAATGCATTATGATGTTGAAACTCTTTTCCCAGATATTGAGCTAACATATTTAATTTATGACTGCTTAAATGTTTCCATGCAGCTTTTGAAAGTTGAAGAGTATCAAAATAAGTTATTTTCGGACATGAAAGCTTATAAAATTTTACGAGAGTTCGCAAAACGGCAATATCAAATCCGGCATTATGAGCAAAAAGCATACGTCCTGAAAAATACGGCACAATTTCATGCCAAATCTCATTAAAAGCCGGCGAATCTTTTACGTCTTCCCAATGTAACCCGTGAATATCGACTAGCATCGGTCTAAAATAAGAAGTCGGCGGTTTAATCAACCAATACCGACTTTCGACAATTTTAAAATCCTCCAAAACAGCCAATCCCAGTGAACATGCACTGTTTTTTTCATAATCTGCCGTTTCAAAATCTATTGCGACACAAGTTTGCATAAAGGCAACGAACTCTAACCGTCAACACCGAATATCGCATCAGAACCGACAGACGCTGCATTTACGTCAAAATGCTTGATGATTCCGTTTAATATCTGTGCCTGTCCTGCCAGATTACTTATGGCTTCTTTCATATTTTGAGTATCAGAGTTAATATTAAGAGTCAAATCTTTAATATCTTCCACACTGCCTTTTAGTCTGTCAGTTTCGCCGGTCTGACGATTAATAGATGTATTAATATCCTCCATCAAATCCTCAGTTGCTTTGATTGAGTTGATAATTTTTGAAAGTGCATGTTTTGACTTTTCACTTACGGTTACACCGCGATCGATAGAAGTAACCATATTTTCTATAATCTGGAAAATTGATTTTGTCGCAGCCGCACTCGATTCTGACAAATTACGAATTTCAGATGCAACAACTACGAATCCACGTCCTTCATC
>JAXJQT010000208.1:0-2074 GCA_036311025.1 Spirochaetota bacterium | reverse complement strand
TCACGGAGCAGGTATACATTCCAAAGAAAATGAACCTGTTTTAAAAAAAGTAGTTAATCAATATTTAAAAAATAATCCGCTTGTAAGATATTTTAGACCGGGAAGAAGTAATGAGGGAGGTTTCGGTGTTACTATTGCATTTCTTAAAAATCAAAAATAGATGCTTTTTATTGATATTACTTATTTTTTGTACCAGTTGTGTATCCTTAAAAACGCAAAAAGAGCTTTCTGAAGAATATTACAATTTAGGGAATGATTATTTTGACTTGGAAAATTATTCGCGAGCAGCAGAACTTTATCAAAAAGCACTCAGTTATAATAAAAACAGTAAAAATACCACAATCAATTTGATAATGGCGTATCAGAATAATAAAAAATATGATGATGCCGAGAAATTAATAATTTCAAGATATGAAGAAAAAACAGATGATTACAACAAGAAGTTGATTCTTTTACTTGGTAAAAATTATTTTTTAACAAATAATTTTAATGGTGCAATCAATCTGTTTAAAGAATATATAAACACTTATCCGGACGAAGTCGCCGGTTTTTATAATCTGGGATTGTCTTTTTTAAAACTTGGGGATGCAGCCGCTGCTTTAGAAAATTTCCTAAAAGCTTATGATATAGATAAATCTTTTGTTCCGGTTTTGTATAACGTTTCTAATTATTATTATAACGAAAAGCTTTACAAAGAAGCATTGCCTTATGTCGCGAGTTTAGCTCAAAAAGAATCCAATAATGATATGGTTCTTTATATGTATGCAAGGATTTTGTATGAACTCGGAGAATATGAAACTTCATTAGAATACGCCAAAAAATGTTATACAATTGATAATAAAAACAAAGATTATTATTTACTTACAGCCAGAAATTATGCAAAAGGTTTTGAGGATAAAAAGAATACTTTCTATTTCATTGATAAAGCCTTGGAAGTTGGATATAAAGCGTCGGAACTTGCAGAAGTTGAAGAATTTGCAGTAATTAAAGAAACTTACAAGAATGAATATAATGAGTTGTTAAAGAAATATGTTAAATAGTTGTATCTATGAGTATAATAAAAAAAATAGATAATCCGAAAATATATATAAAATTTGGAGAATTGAAATGAGTGAACAATTACAGTTGAGTGTTGTAAACGTATATAAAGGTGCATATATAATTTTTGAAGGAGAACAATCTAACGGGAAATTCTTTATTATAAAGAAAGGAACCGTTGAGGTTTCCAGAGATGCGATTTCACAGAATGAAATATTGAATCCGGGAGATTTTTTTGGTGTTATTTCTGCAATGTCGAACAGAAAGTACATAGAAACAGTTGTTGCCCAGACGGATGTCTCTCTAATAGTTGTAAATAAAAATCAGTTTCCACTTTTAATTCAAAAAAATACCCCCATAGCATTAAAAATTATTCTTTCATTCTCTAAACGTTTAAGAGAATTGGATAAATCAATAGCCGAATTGTCGACAGAATCCAAAACGACCAGTATTGATGATATTGTTAATTTGTATAATATTGGTGATTATTACTATAGTCAACAACAATACAATCAAGCATTTTATGCATTTTCGAAGTTTGTTCAATATTGTTCAAATAATGATTTTGTTTCTAAAGCAAAAGCTGTGTTGGCAGAAATAAAAGACAAGGCTACGGAACAAGAGTATTTGAACCCTAAGCCCGAGGATTTTAAACGAGTATATCAAGACAATACTATGATTTGATGTGAACATGAGCCGGGTAATGAATTGTTTATTATCCAAGAAGGTCAGATAAAAATCACAAAAATAAGCCAAAATAAAGAAATTTTGTTGGCAGTACTAAAGGAAGGCGATATTTTCGGAGAAATGGCGTTACTTGAAAACAAGCCTCGTTCTGCTTCCGCAATAGCTTTCGGAGAAACTAAAGTAATGGCTGTAAATAAAAATAATTTTGAAGCTATGATTTCAAATCAGCCTCAACTGGTAGCTCGTTTAATCTCGTTATTGGCAGAAAGAACTTGGGTTGTTTATCGTCAGTTGACTAATCTTACCAAAACAGATTTGCAGGCTCGTTTTTATGACATGTTGCTTATTC
>JAXJQT010000207.1:0-3955 GCA_036311025.1 Spirochaetota bacterium | reverse complement strand
ATATTCTTCAACCAATAATTAGCCGTAATCGAACCTGAATTGTGAAGAATCAACCCTCCGAGCGAATAATTTACGTTTGCATTCTCATTTACACGCCAATCTGACTGACGTAAATATCCGTCCATAGTTTCATTAATATTAAGCATTAATTCTTTTGTATCACGAATGTTTTGATGTTTTGCTCGATACAAAATATAAGCTTTAGCAAGTTCCACTTGGCGGTCTTCAATCAAAACTGCTTCTACACAGTCTTGAACTTCTTCCAATGCCGGAGCGGAATTCGGATGACGTTCATTCATCATTGTACGAATTTTATCTTCAGTCAAAGTTACCAATCGCTCTACAAGATTTTCATCTTCAATTCCCACTGCTTTTGCAGCACCGCTGATTGCACGGATTAATTTTTCACGATTATAAATTTCCAACTGACCGTCTCTTTTTATAATGTGTTTGATAATGTATCCTTCATCTTTAGGTTTTATTCCTAAAAAGTCTTCTCTCCATGTACTCATATGTAAGTTGTTTTCTCCCATATATTATTTTTTTATTCTTTTAATTTCTCTTATAAACTCTTTTACATCGTCAAACTGTCTGTAAACTGAAGCAAAACGTATGTAAGCAACCATATCAATTTCTTGCAGTTTATCCATTACCAACTCGCCGATACGAGAACTGTCTATTTCATGCGACTCACCTGCCAATACTACGCAGTGTTCTCTGATATCATTAATCAGCTTTGTAATAACCGAAGGCGGCACTGAACGCTTTTCAAACGCACGGTAAACACCTTTTGATAATTTTTCCTCGCAATATTCTTCACGTCTTTTATCTTTTTTCACAACCATCAATTTTTTCTCTTCGATATGTTCATATGAAGTAAAACGATAATTGCATCCCATACACATTCTGCGACGACGAATAGAATCGCCGCCGGCACTTTGTCTAGATTCGATAACTTTATCTTCCAAACAACCGCAAACCGGACATTTCATCGTTATCTCTCCTACTTTTTTAATAATCTATTTTGAAATAAACAAACACTATATATAGTGGCCTTCTAGATATTTTCGGCAAAGCGGTACGCTATATAACATGTCTCTATGAAAAACTCAATACATAAAAGTGTAAATATTATGCCATGGCGGTCTATCTCTGTATAAGTACATACTTTACAAGGAATGTAAAAAAATACATCGGCAGTTTTCGCCAAGTCGTTACCATTTTTAATAAGGTTTCATGAATTCATTAGCAGTGATTTCAGGTCAAAATAAAAAGTTTTTTACAAAAGATGTCATTTTGACATTAAAAAAAACGACAAAGCCTTTCGACCTTGTCGCCTCTGTTTTTTCATATTTATCTGTTAATCCGTATTCGATAAATCAATATTTCCGTTTTGAGTATAAACTTGCTTTGTATCTGCGAAATCCGGGAATACCTCATCGTATCGTCCGCTGTTATTCCAGTACATATAGCCTACATTTAAGCTGTCACGCACACCTAGAATTTCACGACGAACATACTCTTTTCCGTAATATTTTCGGTCATAAGTCACCGGCAACGAAAATGTCTGTACCCACGGTCTGATTACCGCACGATTGTGAACTACCAAACTGTTTCGGTATCCTCCCATATAATAAATTCTGTATGTTCTGTCTTCTGCCGGAGCATGTGCCAAAAAGTCCTGCTCGAAATGGCTCGGATAAAACATCGGACAAATAACATCTACATATTTTGCAAGCAGTTCCGCATCTTGCCCTGTTCGCACTCCCGAACGATACCAACCGTTAGAACCGTAAATATCTATACCTATAGGTGCGTCAATATTCTCTCTTGCATGCGACAAAAATGAAATCAACGCAGCTTCTCTGTTCATTCCTTTTTCACGCCACGTATACGACGCATTTGCAAGGTTTTGCCCGTCTGTAGGGAAACGAATGTAATCGAACTGAATTTCATCAAATCCGCGTTCTATCAGCTCCTGAGCAACGGCTACATTGTACGCCCATACTTCTTCACAATATGGGTCAACCCAATATTCATCATAATATTCAGCCACACGCCCGTTGACATTTCCCTCCTCGTCATAAGTTTTTTTATAACGTTTAAATCCTTGCCAATTTTTGCCTGTTTTGGAATTTTTTATGGCATATTTTCCGTCTTTGTAATAATGAAGTTTTTTATCTTTGAACACAACGACACGAGCTATAAGGTAAATCCCGCGTTCTTTCATTTTCTTGACAAACGGGTCTAACGCAATCGCATAACGACTTACGGAATCTTTTTCGACAACAGCCGCAGACCTTGCATCAAAACGAATCATTCCCAAATCGTCTTTCATATCGATGACAATTCCGTTAAGACCGTTGTTTTCTACTGTTTGTAAATGTCGTTCCAATCGTTTTCCGTGACTTTGCCCCGCCGGAATATAAATACATTTTCTGTTTACCGCAACCTCTTGGTACTTCGCACGAATATCATCGGGAGTCAACATCCACAATTCTGCCAAAGTTATAGGGTAAATCTTGCCGCCGATATTTTGAGTAAAATACGCACAATTCGGATTTTTCGGGCTTTCTCCGTTGTAAGATTGCCAATGATGTACAAAATCCGGCGTTCCGAGTTCTGCTCCGGTAGCTGTTGCAAATGATGAAAAACCGCCGTGTTGAATATAAAGAATTCTGTCCCCCAGACAAACCATACTTTCGACTGTATGATTTTTTTCTTCATCAGACCAAAGCAAACTAACCCGTTTTGCTTCCCAATCCAGCTTGTATATTCCCGGGAAAAAACTCAATCCGATATAAACATCGACAACTTCATTACCCGACTCATCTTTTCTTACTACCGGCAAAATATCTGCAATCTCATCTACACTGCTTGTACCCTTAGGAATTTTAAAACCGGCAGATAGTTTTATCCATTTCGGATTGGACGAATCCGGCAAAATATAAGAAAGACCTTGTATTGCATGAGATAAAAATACTACCAATTGCGTTCCGCCGTTTCCGTCCGGCAAGTCTGCCACGGCAACACATTTTAGTCCGCTGATAGAAGATCCGAACCCCAAATCCGTCCAGTGTCGACCGCTGTCTCGTGACAAGAAAACAGAATTTCTCGTAGCTGTAACCAAAATTTCGGAATGTTGCGGATGAGCTTCCAAATCCTTAAGTTCTTTTTGAGCATAAATTAGTTTTTTACCGAAAGAATCATAATGCTTAATCGTATGAACCGGCAAACCGGTATTTCTGAATTCAAAAGAATGCAAATCGTCACTGGCAACAATTCCTTTGTCCGTAAGCAAATAATACCTATCGGAAAAAATTATTTTCTGCACGCCGGCACCTGTCCATAACGGCAACAAAATCCCTTCGTTCAATTGAAACAATCCTTCGTCGGTTCCGATTAACGGATAAACTTCCGATTGCCACTGCCGCTGTGCATCTTTCGCAAATGCAAAATTAGTTATCAACAATAAAAAATTAAATATTAATACAAGTCTTCTCATGCCGGAATTTATCGACTGCGAATTTCATTAGCGTAAATTTATGAGCTGATTTTTTCCTATTTTTACAGCTTCCGTTAATTTTTTGTCCGTTCACTTTGCAATCTAACCATTGTTTTGCTTGATATTTGACCGATATTAAATACTTTTTTGCCTCCATTTCCCTCATTTTTACCGGTAAAACACCGTTGAACTGCACGGTCTCAAACGTCGTTTAAATGACGTTTCACTGGAGAAAAATGAAAAAACTTCAACTTTTTTTCCGATTTTGTAAGCATTTTTGAATGAAAAACTCTTTATAGTATATGGAAGTAGCTATAAAAAATATTGCTTCCTAATTTTATATTAAGAGGTAGAAGAAACTGTACAATTTTAAACGTTGGGAAGTATTGTTCTTGTCTTGCAAGAACAAATGCACGAATGAAGTATTTCCGATAGGAAATACCGTAATGT
>JAXJQT010000206.1:0-3045 GCA_036311025.1 Spirochaetota bacterium | reverse complement strand
ATCAATATCCGTAACTTGAAACTTGGTTTTTATAAATGAATAATTTCCGATTTCCTCAGCACAATCTTCGATTTTCTTTCCGTTATTTGCCAAATATTCCAATATCAACGCCATTCCCACAAGTGTATCACGACATTTATTTATCTGCGGCAAAATAACTCCCCCGTTTCCCTCGCCGCCGAGCTTTGCACCTGTTTGTTCCAAAGATTCAGTCACATGAATTTCACCTGTAGGTACACGAAGCACTTTCACTCCATGTTTAGCAGCCACGTCATCGCACAAACGAGATGAACTTAAATTTATCACCAAATCCGTCTTTTCTTTTGACAACAAATAATGGTCGGCACACAATGCAAGTGTGTACTCTTCGGACAAAATCTCGCCGTCACTTCCGGCAAGCACAAGACGGTCGGCGTCCGGATCTAAAGCAAATCCCACATCGGCACTACATTCTTTCATTTTTTCACTAAGCTGTGTCAAATTCACCGGTGTCGGTTCCGGTGGATGAGCAAAATATCCGGTTGTTTCCGTATTTATTTCGACAACCTCACAACCTAATGTACGCAAAAGTTTTGCCCCGATAGGACCGCCGGCTCCGTTTACGGTATCAATTACAACTTTAAAATTCTTAGCTTTGATTTTTTCTACATCAACAAAATTAAGAACTTTTTCCAAATGCAATAGTGCCATATCATGCATTTTTTCTGATTTTCCCAGCTTATTCCATACGGCATAATCAAACTTTCCTTGTTCTACAAGCTCTGAAAGTTTCGCAAACTCTGCCGGCGACAAGAACTTTCCTTTGCTGTTTACAAGTTTCAACGCATTCCATTCAATAGGATTATGACTGGCAGTTATTACAATCCCGCCGGCATATCCTTTTTCCTTTACACAAAACAACACTGTCGGAGTCGGAACAATTCCGATTTCGATAACTTCACGTCCCAAACAATTAAGCAAATAAGCTACAAAATTACAAAGGACATCTCCTGACGGACGAGAATCTCGCCCTAACAAAATAGGACCAGCCGGCATCATTTGTGAATATGCACTGACATATTTTACTATTACATCCGGAGTTAACGATTCTCCTACGATTCCGCGAATTCCCGAAATTGACGCTTTCAATGACATATTTATTCCTTTTTCTCTTCTTCAGTATTTTCAATATTCGAATCTGCAACTTTCTCTTCGACTTCAACTTTATCTTGTTCCGTCGATTCCGCTTCTTTTACTTCATCTTGCTTTTTTGCATCGTAAATCTGCAAATCCGGATTATAATTTTTTTGATAAAGACCTGTTAATTCCATAATTTCCTTAGCATCAAGAGTTTCTTTATCAAACAAAGTTTCTGATAACAAAATCAATTTATCTTTTTGTTCTGTCAAAACCTGAATTGCACGCTGATATTGAGATGCAATTATATTGTGAATTTCTTCATCCACAAGTTCTGCTGTTTTGTCAGAATAATCTTTATGAGTGGCAATTTCTTTTCCCAAGAAAATCGGCTCATCTTTTTGACCGTAACAAATAGGTCCGACTTTATCACTCATTCCCCACTGAGTCACCATTTTACGAGCAATATCGGTAGCATTGCTAATGTCATTGCTTGCACCGGTACAAACATCACCGAAAATCAAAGCTTCCGCCGCACGTCCTCCGAGGAAAATAAAAATCTGGTCAAGAAGTTTATTTTTAGAAACATGTTGGTTGTCATCCGGCAATGTAAATGTCACCCCGGCCGCCATACCTCTCGGAATTACGGTAACTTTGTGTAAAGGGTCGCCGTATTCTGATACCAACGTCAAAATTGTATGACCGGCTTCATGATAAGCCGTAATTTTCTTGTCATGGTCGGTAATTACTTTAGAACGTCTGGCAACTCCCATTATAGCTTTATCACGAGCTTCTTCAAAATCTGCCATACCTACACGATTGCGATTTGCCCTGGCAGCAAGCAAAGCCGCCTCATTTACGAGATTGGCAAGATCCGCCCCGGAAAATCCCGGAGTCGCACGAGCAATTTTTGCTACATCGACATTTTTTGACAATGCGATTTTTTTCATGTGAATTTTTAAAATAGCTTCGCGGCCTTTTACATCAGGATTGTCAACGACAACTTGACGGTCGAAACGCCCCGGACGAAGCAACGCCGGATCAAGTACATCCGGACGATTTGTCGCAGCTACAAGAATTACTCCCATTGAAGGGTCGAAGCCGTCCATTTCTACCAACAACTGATTCAATGTTTGTTCACGTTCGTCATGTCCGCCGCCCATTCCGGCACCGCGAGTACGTCCTACGGCATCGATTTCATCTATAAATAAAATACACGGAGAGTTGCGTCGTCCTTGTTCGAAAAGGTCACGAACACGTGAAGCTCCGACACCGACAAACATTTCTACAAAGTCCGAACCACTCATAAAAAAGAAACTTACGCCGGCTTCTCCTGCAATTGCACGAGCCAACAATGTCTTTCCCGTTCCCGGAGGACCTACAAGTAAAACGCCTTTCGGAATCTTCGCTCCGATTTTTGTAAACTTACCCGGTTCTTTTAAGAAATCGACAATTTCTTTCAATTCTTCTTTTGCTTCATCTACGCCGGCGACATTATCAAAAGTGACCTTGTCTTTAGGGTCAAACTTTCTTGCTCTGGATTTTCCGAAGTTCATCGCCTTTCCGCCGCCGCCTTGGAATTGACGCACCATAAACCACAGCATTATTCCCAAAATCAAAATCGGTACAAAATTTAACAGTACCATTGATATCATTTGGTTAGATTCGACACTGCCTTTAAAATAAATCGGCGGTTGTGCCGTTGTAAGTATTCGATATAATTCCCCGTCATCAAAAATTGCCGGAATAGTCGTCTGAAATTTTTTCTCCCCGTTACGAGTTTGACATTTACCAGAAATCTTTTGATTTTCATAAATTATAAGCGGCTCTTTTTCGCTGGAAACAATTTGTCCCGGAGTACGTACATATTCCAAGAAAGTTTGATAATCAATCATTTCCTGATTTTCCGAACCTTTATAAAACCAAAGT
>JAXJQT010000205.1:0-15951 GCA_036311025.1 Spirochaetota bacterium | reverse complement strand
TACTTATATTCTCGAAGGCGATGAATACAATCGAAACTTTCACAATTATCATCCGGAAATAAATGTAATGATAAATTTTGCTTTTGAACATCCGGAAACGTATCGTGACTTTGATGACTACAAGGCTTCATTTGCTCACTTTTTCAACGGAATGACTGGAAGGAAGAAACAAATTCTTCATGCAACAGCGAATATTATCGAGTTTGTCCGAGAGAATAATTTTAAAAATATTACGTGGTTCGGGCTTCCGGACGAAATTGAGCTGTTGAAAAAAAGCAATGTGGATATGACAAAAGTTTGGACTATCACAAATCACAAACTTACACCGGAAGGAAATTATTTTACACTGGAAGCGGATAATGAACAGCCGTTACCGCTTTTTGTGCCGGCATTGCCCGGATATTTGGCGTTGAATGCGACCGGAGCTGTTTTGGCTGCGTTGGAACTCGGAATGCAGGCGAGTGATGTAACCGAGGGATTGAAACGTTTTACCGGAATGAAACGGCGTTTTGATGTATGCGGGAGAAAACCTGTTTTTATTACCGATTACGGACATTCTCCGGAATCGATTCGTCATATTATCGGCGAGATTCGTACTGTTTTTCCGCAGCGTAAACTACACATGATTTTTCAGCCGCATCTTTTTTCACGTACTTATAATTTTCTCGATGATTTTGCGTCGGCATTGGCTGCGGCGGATAAGATTTCACTTATAGATATTTATCCGGCTCGTGAAAAAAAGGAAGAATGGGAAAATCGTGTAAGCTCTGAAATGTTGGCAAAAAAGACAGCTGCATTTAATTCAAATACTAAATATTGCGGAAGTCCGCAGATAATTGCAGAAAATCTTAGAGATAGTATTGATACGGACGATGTGGTTTGCTTGATGGGAGCCGGTGATATGGATCGATACTACGGTGAATTGATTGGATATTTTAATAAGGAATCAAAATAAAAGCTTGTTGTCAGGGATGTCGGAATTAAAACCGGCTTGCATTTATTAATGCAAATTTGTATTACTTTTAAATCAACGTGCCTACTGGAAAAATGGGAGGGGAAAAGTGGCAGGGAATAATTTTATCTTTAATGCATACAAAAAAAATCAGTCAAATATAAGCGGCGATGTAAATGATAAAGATTTAGAAATAATGCGTGACAGTCTAAAAAATACGCAAGTAGAAGTGGAAGCTTTTTTTCCTCGTAAATTGTCATCGAAAGATTTGAAAGATTCAAAGATTGTAGAAGACAAGCCGCAACCGAAAGAAGTAAAAAAAGCGACATTTGAAAAAATAAGAAAGACAGATTATTTTCCTGTGAGTAATGTTGCGGATACGACTGTGACAACTGAAAATAAACCTTTTATAAAAGAAGTGATTCCGGATACGCCGGTTGTGGATAAAAAATCTCGGTTGCGTCAGAGTGCCGTGTTCTTGATACTTTTGGGTGTGGATAAGGCAGCGAAAGTGGCGACACAATTTCAGCCACAGGAGCAACATAAGATTTTTAAAGAATTGCAACGACTGGGAAATGTATCAGCGGAAGACATAAAAGATACGCAGAAGGCATTCGGGATACAAACGCCGGCAAAAGGTTGGGGAGAACTTCCTACGGGGCGAGAGTTTTTGCGAACGTTATTGCAATTAATGTTTGGCTTGTCTGACGGAAGCGTGCGATTCATGAAATTGGAAGAAGAGGCGGGCGTAGAAGAATACGAATATCTGAACCGTCTTTCTGCTACTCAGTTGAAAGAATTGTTAAAAAACGAAAGTGACTTGGTGATTTCTACAGTGTTGACATTGTTGGCACCGGTACGTTCTGCGGAAATCCTAAAAATTTTACCACCGCAACGCAGTGCTACGATAATACAAATGATTAACGGAAAATCAAAAATAAACAACGACATCAGCAAAATGATAATCGGAAAGCTCAATGCAAAAGCAAAAGATATTTGTACTAACAGTACAGATATTCCTGTATCCGGTAAGCAGCGATTGATTGATATTTTGCGAAGTTGTGACCAAGAAAATGTTCAACAAATTATACAAGCCGTAGCGAGTGAAGATGAGGATTTGGCGAAGGAAATTGAAGAAAAAGTTTTCACTTTCACGGACATATTGCGATTACCGAAAAAAGAATTGGAAAAAGGCTTGAAAGATTATCCTAATAATGAAATCGCTTTCTTCCTAAAAGGAAGTTCTGACGCCGTAAAAGATGTATTTTTAAGTTGTGTAAGTCAACGTCGTGCAGGTGTAATTCGTCATGAAATAGAACTTCTCGGAGCCGTAAAAAAGACTGAAGTATTAGAAAAACGACGTGATTTCATCAATTATTTGAAGCAACTGGAAGATGAAGGAAAAATCGTTTTGTGTGATGACGAGATTTATGTCGAATAATTTATATTATCTCAGATAATACCGGATGGAGTTTCAAAACGTTGTTGTGCAAATCTTGCAGTGTAATTTTGTACTTTGCACAAATAATTAATTGATGAATTATTTCCTGTGCCGCAGTGCCGCAAATGGCAGCGGCACGAAGTAAACCGTTTGTGTCGGTTGCCGTAATCAAAAATCCGCGGGTATCATTGTATGCGGAGGCTGCAGGAATCGACTTGTATGATTTTTTCTCGATAATAAAATCGGGATTATCTAAATCTCCGAACCACGCCAAAGGAACCGGAGCAAATATACAAAACGGAATAAATTGTTTATCGATTGTTGTAATCGAGGGAATACCGAAAATTGCAGAAACCGCTTTCTTTGCTTGATATTCGGCAATATAAGCAAGCTTTGGTGTATTACTGCAAATGTCGCCGGCAGCAAACCAATTATCGACCGAAGTTTGTTGTTTTTCATTAACAATTAAGTAACCTAAATTATCTGTAGCCGCAATGGGGGCCGTGCCGGAAAAAGCCGGTAACACCGGGCGGCTTCCATTGCAAAGCAAAGCGTTTTGAGGAATGGAATCGCAATTTGTTTTTATATTTATGCCGGCACGTCTTAATATAATTTGTAGTTCTTTTCGTAAAACCTCCGGAATTCCTGGACATATAACGCTCTGTTTTTCTTGCAACGTAACTTTTACTCCCAGTCTTGCAAGTATTGCTGCTGCTTCGAGTCCGGAAAAACCGCTTCCGACAACAGTAATTTCTGCCGGCAATTTTTCCAGGTCAAATAATTGAGCAGTTGCAGATTTTTGAGCAATATGCGTGCAGCCTGTGGCGATAAGTAGATATTTAAACTCGATTTCATCGTTATCGACAACAGCGTGGTGCGAATCTTTGATTAGCACATTACCGGATAGAATCGTGATGTTTCGCAGTGAAAACTCCAAGGCTTTTCGGACATTGTCAGTGCGACGTTTTACTTCATTTATTATCTGTGTGTAATCAAAATCTTGTGGTGTAGGGGAAATTCCGGGGATTCCGTTGCGTAATTCAGATATTTTTTCAGTGATATTCAGAAACGATTTAAACGGAATACAGCCGTCGTTGACACATGTACCGCCTATGCGAGATTTTTCGACGAGAGCGACTTTTTTTTCTAAAGCGTGCAAAGCGGCAGCACTTCCGGCACTTCCGGCTCCGATTATGAGTAAGTCATATTTTTGCATTTACAGTCCTGTTGCCGGAATTGTTAATAACTGCAAGACATTTCCGGAAAGCAATAAGTAAAAGTTTTCGCCGTAGTCCAGCGTACTGCATGCAATAAACGGAGTTTCGGAACGAATAAGCAAATCTTCCTGCCATCTTTTGCGAGCTTGATTCATATGAATAAAGTAAGTTGCATAAACCGGTTGATTTTTCGATTCTTTATCCGGTGCACAAATGGTAAATACCGGCTGATTGTCATGATAATTGACATTTAAGAAATGAATCTCCGGATAATAACCGATTTTTTGGTTTGTACCGCCACAGTAGTAACTCAAAAGATATTCTCTTGAATAATATAAAATCGTCACATCGCCATCAAAAAGCGTGGCGTGAAACTGTTCGATTCCGCTGTCAATTTGCAAAAGACTCTCGACATCAATTTTCATTTCATCTTTATTAAAAGATAAACGAACCAAAAACAGCCCACCGTCGCCACTGTAAACCATAGTATAGTAATCTAATGTTTTAAAGACTTGAAACTCTGCGACATCTTTAAATCTTTCGGTATCAAATTCTAACTCTTCAAGGTAACGATGTTCTTCAAGCAGTGCAGCTTTGAGTTTTCCTCCGTCATTATAAAAAAGTAACGGTTCACTTTCAGCTGAATCCTGAATAAGGTGAAAGTCCGAGCATGAAACACGTGTACCGTCTGCCAGGAACCCGCCTTCTTCTTTTTCTGTTAATTGTTTTAGAATAACTCTGCTTTCGGATTGGTAATCAAGATAAAATATTTTGTCATGCAGTAAAAAATGTTTTCCCATGACAGGATTGAAATGCTCTTGAGTGTCAAGTTGGTCAAGATAAGTTACTTCCCATTTATTTTGGATAAAACGTGAAAGTTTTAATCCCAACATTGATTCGTCACTGTAATATAAATTCGGCTTATTTTCACCGGGACTCAGTGTCAAATATTTTGCATAGATTTCCGGTTCAATCATTTCTATTTCAATGTTGAGATTTTTATTAGCATTGAAACAACCGCAGAAAAGAATAAGAAATAGAAATATAGGCAAAACTTTTTTTGTAATCATAATTATTTTAAAATTTCCTGATACGTAAGTTCGTGATCCGGATGTGCAATTAAATAATCAATTTGGTCATTAATCATATTTACACGTCCGGCTTTCGCAGCAAAACTTTTTGCTAAATTAAAGTAATGATCTCGCTCTTGAGTATTTCCGTTTAAGAAATGATTGTAACCGATATAAAACATTAGTTTATCAAGAACAAAGTCGTCTGTAAGCATAATCTGAAATGCGGGATTGTCAATATAATTTAGAAAATTAACAGGACTGGTATAGTGAAAATCCGGTTGGATTTTACGAATTTCATTATTAAAGTGCGTCATCCATATAATTGCGGCACATCCTAAGTAAAATAAAGATTCGTCTCTTTTTTGAGCTATGGCAGCATAACGACCGATATTATAAAGTGCATTAAAATATTTCATGCCGTTATCAAGTCGATAAACTTTGAATATATGTGAAAGTGTAATATCTTGACGAATGTTGTAGCGTATTCTGTCCCAAAAAGAATCCTTTTTTGTAGCAAGGAAACCGTTGATAATTTCAAGATAAGTCATTTCTTCAAGATCTAAGTCTCCTCTGCTGCTGTAAAGTTGTGCAAGTTTATAACGAACATTCAAAACTTCATCCGGATAATCAAGAAATTGCTGTTGTTCCAAAACAAGTTTATATTCACGCTCAGCTTCGGAAAGAAAGTTAGTTTTTACGTATAAATCACCTACAATATTGTGATACTGAGGATAGTTATCTGAAATTTTTAGATTTTGCTCTTCTTTTTGCAAAAGTTTTTTTAGTTCATAATCTGTTTTATCGGGATTTTCTATTACAAGTTTGTTCCAGTGGTGTTCCAATGCTTCGTCAATGTGTCTGGCACGAGCTTTGCGGACTTCACTCATAGCTTCAGAGTATTCACCTTTGGCAGTGAGATTTTCAGCTCGCTTCAGATGAACCCAGCTCGGTTCCTTTGATGCAAAAATCCATAAACATTGTAAGAGAAATAAAATTATCAGATTAATCTTTTTCATAATACTCCATCAATAACTGTTGCATTTCCGGCATGATACAGTCATTTTTGATAACTTTGAGCTTTTCGCCGTTTTTGAATAGAATAGACTGCTCTTTTCCGCCGGCAATTCCGAAATCACATTCTCCTGCTTCACCCGGACCGTTGACAACGCATCCCATCACGGCAATCTTTAAGTTTTTGCAAAAACGTTTTCCTTCTGTAAGCGTTTTTACTTGTTCTACAAGACTTGCCAATTCTATTTGCGTTCGCCCGCAAGTAGGACAACTTATGATTTCTACGCGGCTTTCACGCAGTTTCAATGCCTCAAGGATTTTTATTCCGGTTTTGACTTCTTCTTCTTCCGCAGCGGTTAGGCTTACACGGATAGTGTCACCTATGCCTTCTTGTAAAAGAGTCGCAATTCCGATACTGTTCTTTATAGTTCCGTCGGCCAAATCTCCGGCTTCGGTCACTCCGATATGCAAAGGGTAATCAAATTCTTGTTTTGCAAGACGATTTACGGCAATCGTTTCCATGACGGTAGAAGATTTGAATGAAAGAACTACATTGTCGTATCCGGCTTCTCTGAAATAACCGGCTTCTTCTCTGGCAGATTCTATCATTACTTTTATCGGATCTTTATATTTTTCTTTTAAATGTTTTGGTAAAGAACCTTTATTTATTCCGATTCTCACCGGAGTATTATGTTTTTTTAGACAATCGATTACGGATTGGACACAATTTTTGTCTCCGATATTTCCCGGATTGATTCGTACTTTATGTACACCGGCTTCTATAGATGCAATTGCAAGTCTATAATCGAAATGAATATCTGCGACAATCGGTATTTTTGTTACTTTCAATATTTCTTTCAATCCGTCCAGTGCTTGCTTATCGGGAACGGTAATTCGCAAGATGTCACATCCCAGTTGCATTAATGTTTCGAGTTTTTTTAATGTCTTATCAATTTCCCAAACGGGATTTTTTAACATTGTTTGTACGGGAATGAAGTTTTTATCTCCGATTTTTATATTTCCGACAGAAATCATAATTTTGCACCTCGTCTTTTATTATGTCTCTTTCGGTCATTTTTATGATTTTCAATAGTTTGATTTTTGTCATTAGAAACATTAGAAGATGTTTGGGTGATTTTTTCGTATGCAATTTTTGCTGCATTTTTTTCAGCTTCTTTTTTTGATTTTCCGTAAGCTTGTGCGATAACTTCTTTGTTGATTAGTACTTCCATCAAAAATGTTTTGTTGTGTTCCGGACCGCTTTCGGAAATCTGACGATACTGAGGACAATCTCTGTATTTTTTTTGGACAAATTCTTGCAATAATGTTTTGTAATCTTGTCCGTGGCGTTCATTTATAACAAGCTTGATTTCTTCGGCAAACAAACGGATTATGAAATCTTCAACGCGTGAATATTTTGAATCAAGGTACATTGCACCCAGGAATGCTTCAAAAGCATCTGCGATTATTGCTTTTTTTTCACGTCCGCCGGTCATCTCTTCTCCGTGTCCGATTTTGATTAATTTATTGAGACCGATATTTTTCCCTTGTAAACACAACATTTCTTCACTGACAATAAAAGATTTTACTCTGGCAAAGTCACCTTCGTGTAAATCGGAGTAATTCTTGTAAAGAAACTCGGTGATAATCAATCCTAAAACAGAATCTCCTAAAAACTCTAATTTCTCATTATTTCCTGTGCCTGTATTTTTCTCATTGGCAAATGAACGGTGTGACAACGCCAAATCTAAAAGCTCTAAATCGTTGAATTTTATTTTTTGTAATTTTAGAAAATTCTTTAATTCATTTTTTCTTTTTGTTTCCAATTTTAACTCCGCACTGTAGAGAGTGAAATGCACTTTTTCTAATAAAAAAACCTTTATAAAAAAACTTATCGGTTCTTTTATAAAGGCTTGTTCATGAAAATGAAACAATCTAATTAAGCTTCATTTTTTTGAATATACTCGATAACACTTCCAACTGTAGTAATTTTTTCAGCGTCTTCGTCAGGAATTGTGATATTAAATTCTTGTTCCAACTGTGTAAGTAATTCTACAGTATCCAAAGAATCTGCACCTAAATCTTCAATAAAAGAAGCTTCAGGAACAATTTTACTTTCATTTACAGCTAATCTTTCAGCAATTAATTTTTTTACTTTTTCAAAAATTTCTTCGTTTGTCATTTCTAACTCCTATAATAAAATTGATGTGACCAACTGGTCATAAAGATTGATTCGCATTATATACATTTTTTATTTAATTGCAATAGTTATTTGAATAAAAATGCATGATTTATTTGTTTGAATAAATAAAAGTACAATTTTGAGGATGTAATTTTTTTTGCTTTATTCAAATATAGGGATTAATTTTTTGTTTGAAGCTTATCTATGGAGTGTAAAATATGACAAAGATTATTCCTGTGCTGATATTTTTTTCTTTATTTCTGTCTTGTAACAGACAAAAAGAGTTGCTTGTTCTTACAGACCACAGTTTTCCGCCGTTTGAATATTTAAAAGATGGACAACCTGTCGGAATAGATCCGGATATTGCCAGGATAATAGGGGAAAAATTGGGGAGAAAGGTGAAGATTATTTCTGTAGGTTTTAGTTCTATTATTCCTTCGATAGAAAGAAAACTTGGGGATATGGGAATTGCAGCAATAACTATTACAGAACAACGAGAAAAACATGTGGATTTCTCAAAGCCTTATGCCAAAAGCGAACAGGTTATAATTTCGTTAAATAAGTTTCCTATTACGAGCAAAGATGAAAT
Organism: Spirochaetota bacterium; assembly: GCA_036311025.1. Taxonomy (GTDB): domain Bacteria; phylum Spirochaetota; class GWE2-31-10; order GWE2-31-10; family GWE2-31-10; genus RGIG8597. Next base: position 7,486 of record JAXJQT010000205.1, on the reverse strand, counting down.
TAAAAATATAAGAATAGGATTGAAACAAGGAACTACCGGACAAGCTTTAGTAAAGCAAATGGAACTGAAAGAAACAATGTTGTTTACTTATCCTACGACACAGCATGCACTTAAAGCGTTGCTAAATGAAGAAATAGACGCAATAGTAATAGATAGACATATAGCTGATTGGGCGATACAACAATACAATCAGTTGCAATTTCATTTATTAAAAGACTCGGCTGAATATTATGCAATTTGTGTACAAAAAGGTAATACAAAGCTTTTAAATGAAATAAATGCGATTTTGGACGAAATGTTAGCTAATGGAGAAATTGAAGAGCTTGTTAAAAAACATTCTACTGTTTTTTAAAACTATCTAATATTTCCAATGCGATATTTTCAATTGTCTTGTTTTGGCAATCAATAGTTATATCTGCGTATTTTTGATAAAGCGGCAGACGTTCATTGTACAAATCGAGTAGCGTTTTTCCTTTTGCCATGGCAAGCCCGCGTGTGGTGATGTTGTGAATGCGTTTTTCAATTTCGCTATAAGGCAGTTGTAAATAAATAATTTTGCCGATTTTGCGTAGATTATTCATAGCAACTTCAGTATATACGGCACTGCCGCCGGTTGCGATTACACTGAAACTTTGTACGGAGAAGTTTGCAAGAAACTTACTTTCAAGTGTGATAAAGTTGTCACAACCTATTTCATCGACAATAGCTTGCAATAATTTCCCTTCTTGTTGTTGAATCAATAAATCTGTATCGACAAAGGCTCCACCGGCGACTTTTGCTAATACAACTCCGATTGTACTTTTTCCGGCACCGGGCATTCCGACTAAGACAATATTTTTCATGTAACAACCTCTGATTCAAAAAGATTAACACTACCGGAATCCGGTAAAATTCGTGGATAAATCAAAACAAAATCGTGTTTATCTGAATAACTGTTTAATAATTTTGGAATTTTATCATTTTCTTTTGACCAGGAAATTGAGTTTTTTCTGGCTCCGATAACGATAACAAAGTTATCTTCGGTTAAATTGCCGAAAATCATTTTCATTCGTTCTCGGTTATTTTTTGATGCAATGATAGAAACAAAATCCGGATGACTGATTTTCGAAATCTGTTGGCATACAGACTCAGCACAGTGAACATGCATCGGAATCTTTCGTTTATTGGCAATATTTAAAATCGTTTGCAATAAATCAGAAAAACACGTTTCTTTTTCAATATTATTAGGTAGAAAAACTGAAATTTGATGTATTTTTTCCAGTTGATTTTGAACATTACAAATCATAAGTTGACCGTCAGAGTTTTGTAAGATTTGCTCCGACAGGGAACCGAAAAGTTTGTCTGTCGCACGAGTTTTACTGTTCCAACCAATCAACATATTACCGGCATTGAACTCTTTTGATGCACGAACAATTCCGCCGGGAATATTAATATCTACACGCATAGATGTCTCGATATCTTTGTTTAATTGTTTGGCGTATTTTTTTACATGGTCATGAATGTCTGTAATACTTTTCTTTTGCGAATCTATGTTTTTATTATCGTTCATGATTGACTGAGCGTACATGTTGGCTTTGTCATGACTGAATAACAACGCAAGATTTATCAAATGTTCAGCTGTTTTTGGATTAAAAACATTAATCAAATAATTGTTTTGACCGTTGTCTACAGGTGCGTTTTCTTTCATTGCAACAGCGATGCGTCGACCGACACGGTCTGTAACGTAAGTACTTACAAACACAGTGGCGACTATCATCAAGATAGTTCCGTTTAATACGTCGTCATTTAATAAACCTTTTTGATGTCCGACCATTACCGCAGCCAAAGTCGCAGCAGCTTGTGCATTTGAAAGTCCGAAAATCAGCCACCCTTCGTCTTTTGTATAACGAAATGCATGTCTGACAATAAAAGCCGGTAAAAACTTGCATAAAGTGGCAGTCAAAATCATTACGACAGCGACTAACCACGGTGTAAAACCTTTTCCGAACCCTTTGATATTTATGAGCATTCCTACACTGATTAAGAAAAACGGAATAAAAAGGCTGTTTCCAGTAAATGCCAAGTTGTCTGCCAATTTTGATTTTGGAGAGATTAAATTACTTAGAATCAATCCTGCAAAAAATGCACCGATGATAGGCTCGATTCCTAAAATTTGAGCCAAAAGACTGACACCGAAAATTACAAACAGAACAAAAACAAATTGCGAGCCGTCTTCGCTGTTTAATCTTTTGAAAAAATATCGGCAACATTTCGGAACCAAAAACAAAACTATTAATAAAAATACTGTGATATTAACAGTGAGTTTTATCCAGAATATAGTATTGAGTGCTCCGTTGTCTGCACTGACAATTACTGACAAAACCAACAATGCTAAAAAGTTTACTATGATTGTACCGCCTACGGTGATTGTAACCGCTTCGTTTTTTGAAATGTTGAACTTACTTACCAGCGGATATGATAATAAAGTGTGCGACGCAAACATACTTGCCAATAAAATTGAAGAAATCCAAGAAAAACCTAGTATGTAATGTGAAATTAAAGTTCCGAGTCCTTGCGGAATAATAAAAGTAAGCAGACCGAATATTAAACTTCGTTTTGTGTTCTTTTTAAAGTCGTCAATGTCTGTTTCTAATCCGGAAGCAAACATTATGTACAGTAATCCAACAGTTCCGAATAATGTAATAGCACTGTCTCGCTGTAAAATATTAAAACCGTGTTCTCCAAGCAATGCACCTACAACTATAAAGCCAACCAATCCGGGCAAGTGAATGCGTTCAAATAATAAAGGAACGAAAAGAATAATCAGAGATATAATCGAAAATACAATAACCGGGTCTTTTGCCGGGAAAATACTAAAGAAATCCATGCAAACTTATATAATCTTTTCATTTTTTTGAGTCAATAAGAACCAAAATTAATATAGTAAGTATTAAAAAATGATTATGTAATTATAGAAATGTTGTATAAACGCTGTAGAGGTATTTTGTAATTATGGAAATGGATAAGATTTTTTCCGGTGTAAAACTGAAAAGTAAGCAATTCTGTTGCGGAGATAAAACATTTAAGATTGATTACAGCGATGATCTTGACGCTATAATCGACCAAATGACTAATGAACAGTTTGAAAAAGACGAAAGGTTTCCGTATTTTTTTGCGATATGGGATTCGGGAGTTTTATTGGCAGAATATATACTTAAAGATTTAAAATCATTGAAAGGGAAAACCGTATTGGAATTGGGAGCAGGGACGGGAATCAGCGGAATTGCCTTGGCATTAAACAGTGATTGCCGTGTGATTTTTACGGATTATGAAGAATACAGTTGTCGGTTGTGTCGACATAATTGCGAAATTAATAATTTGCACAATTTTGATACAGTGACTGCGGATTGGCGAGATTTTCCGGAAATAAATGAAAATATCGACATTGTGATATGCTCGGATGTTTTGTATGAAAAAAAACAGGTAGCTCCGTTGTTTAATGTTTTAAATAGTTTTTTGCAAAGGAAAATTCCGGTATATCTTGCAGATCCGGGACGTGCTTATATCGGGCAATTTTTGCAGTTGGTAAAAGACAGCGGATATTCGATAAAAGCATCTAAGGAAAAAGATGTAAAAGAAAATAAGCTGTTAAGTGAAACAAATATATACGTAATAGAAAATCAGCAATCGTGATCCGGTAATGTTAAAGTCACGATTGTACCTTCACCGGGCTGACTCTCGATTTCAAGTTTTCCGCCGTGAGCACGCAATATTTCGGCACAGATTGATACTCCCAGTCCGGTACCTTTTTCACCGTGAACACCTTTTGTCGTAAACAAAATTTCCTTGTCTAAAACTTTTTCCAAATCTTCCGGAGCGATTCCGATTCCGGTGTCACTTACGGTGATTTTTAAACTATGTCGTGTTCGTGATGCAGATACATGAATCATACCTTGTTTAGATGTAAACTTTATGGCATTTGAGATTATATTTTCCAAAACTTGTCTCAGTCGCTCTTCGTCAAAATAACCGTAAATGTGATCAGATACAGATGTCAGATAGTTTATTTCTCTGTTTTTGATTAAAACGGCAATTTCCGGAGAAATTTGATAAAGAATGTCGTTTAGATTTTGCTTCTTTATTTCCAATTGCATTCGTCCGGATTCGACAATTGAATAATTTAAAAGGTCTTTTACCATTTGAAATAAGTGATTTGCAGAATTGGTGATTTGAGATACGAACTTTTGTTGTTTCTGGTTTAACTCACCGGATATTCGCTCTTCTTGTAACAATTCGGCAAAACCTAAAATCGAGGTTAACGGAGTTTTTAAATCATGAACAGTCGTTGATAAGAAATCATAATGTTTTTGTGAGCTGTTCATGAGTTTTAATAGTTGTTCTTGAGATTTAATAATCTGTTCGAATCGGATGTGCGTATCCGGTTGATTTAGAATAATAAAATCGTCAAATTGCGATGTAATGGTAATATTTTGCGGATTGTCAAAGATTTTAATCAGTCTTGCAAAAGATTTTTCTTTCCAGTTCAGCAATTTCTTATTAATTACGGCTGTAACGATGACGTCCGGTTTCATTTGGTCGAGAAACTTTTCTGTCAGTTTTTTTTCATTAATACATTCAATGTGAATAGAATCCAAAGCAGGAAGAAATTTTTCTGTAGAGTCGTTATTTATAATCAGTACTTTTATATCAGTATTATTCATATTTTTATAATAATATAATTCTTTTATTTAACTAAATGATTTTTAATCATCTCGATTTCGAAATAAGCCGAGTCGGATTGCATAATAAAGTAATTGACTTATAGATGAGGCTACAGCTGCTACATAAGTCATAGCTGCGGCATTTAACACGCTTGCAACACCGGAAGAATCGCGACTGTCGGCAATACCGTATTCAACCAATAGTTTTTTTGCTCTTCTGGAAGCGTCAAATTCCACCGGAAGTGTAACGATTTGAAATAATACGACTACGCAAAACAAAACAAAGCCTATTTTCGCCAGTCCCATTGCACCTATTAATGCACCTATGAAGATTAACCAAACAGAAATGTTACTTGCAAATGATGCCGGATATGCCAAACTTTGTCGGATTGTCATCATGGAATAGCCGTATTGGTGTTGCAATGCATGTCCGGCTTCATGTGCGGCAACTCCGATAGCAGCAATGGAATTACTGTTGTATACAGGTTCGGACAGTCGTAAAACTCGTTCGGACGGAGAGTAATGGTCTGACAACCATCCGCGTGTTGGTTCTACTTTTACATCCATGATTCCGTTACGCTCTAAAATCATACGTGCAATTTCAGCTCCGGATATTCCGTAACTGTTTCTTATCTTAGAATATTTTGAAAAATTAGCTTTAACTGCCCATTGTGCCAACATTGAAAATATTAACACGGGAGCAGAAAGTATTATATATAGAGGGTCAAAAATCATTAATATCTCCTAAAAAAAATAATTGACAATAAATGTACTTTATTTTTGTAAAAAGGTACAGTTAAGAATTGTAAAACTCTAAGTCGAAAAAAACTTTGACATTTTAATCTCATAAAGGTATATTCGAGCCAATTATTTTTTTTCAGTGGAGAGTATGTATTATGAGAAGATATTTAATGGCAGGAAATTGGAAAATGAATTTGACTCCTAGCGAAGCAAAGAAATTTGCTGCGGAGCTTGCTGCTAACATTAAAGATTTAGATAAAGATGTTGATGTGATGATTGCACCTAACTTTGCATCACTTGCTTATGTAAAAGAAGCTATTGCCGGAACGCCTATAAAATTAGGTGCTCAGAACATGAATGATAATGAAAAAGGTGCTTATACCGGAGAAGTTTCAGCAGATATGTTATTGGATTTGGGTGTTGAGTATGTAATTTTGGGACACTCAGAAAGAAGAGATATCTACAAAGAAGACAATGAATTGATTAACAAGAAAGTGAAATTTGCTCTGGCAAAGGGGTTAAAACCTGTTCTTTGTATCGGAGAACATTTGGAAGAAAGAGAAGCCGGTGTTACTGCTGATGTTGTAAAGAAACAACTTGAAGAAGGATTGAAAGATATTTCTGCAGCAGAAATGGCTAATGTTGTAATTGCATACGAACCGGTTTGGGCTATAGGTACAGGAAAAACTGCTACACCGGAAATTGCAGAAGCTACTCACCAAGATATCAGAAACATTCTTACAAATCTTTACGGTGCGGAAGTTGCAGAAAATGTAACAGTTCAATACGGTGGATCAGTTTCTGATACAAACGTAGATAGTTTAATGGCACAAAAGAATATTGACGGTGCTTTAGTAGGGGGAGCTTCATTAAAGTTGGCTCCGTTTACAAAAATTGCTAAATTTGAAAAAGTTTAATTTTTTAAAGGAAATAAAATGCATTTAACAATTAACATTTTAGCTGTGATTATGCTTGTCGTTTGTGTGTTGATGACTTTGGTAATCTTAGTTCAAGAAGACAAATCTGGCGGTGGATTAGGAGTACTTGGAGGATCTTCACAATCATTTTTTGGTGCAAGTTCTGCAACAATGCTGACAAAGATAACTTCAGTTCTTTTAGCTTTATTTTTTGTTTTAAGTTTAATAATCGGTTCACTTTCTGCAAAGACTACTCGTGATGCTCAGATTGGAAATAAACTTATCAGTGAGTTAGAGTTTGATGCAGGAATGACTTCTGAAACATCAACAAAGAAATTGGTTGAAGCACCGGAAAATATTAATGCTGAAGATTTTGAAGCTTTTATTATAGAAAAGATTTCAGATGAAGCTGTTAAGACAGAAATGAAGTCTTACTATGAAAAAGAAAAAAGCGGTTTGTATTATACATTAACAAAAGATGCTGCTAAAAATAACCAAGCAAGAGTTGTAGAAATCTTAAATAGTATTAATTATTCTCCAGAAGCTGTGACTACGGTTGTAGAATAAAAAGATTTGAATGGGGAGGGACTTATGGTAGATAAAGACGAATTAAAAAAAGTGATTCTGACCGTTGCTAAAATCGATGATGATGTTAGCTCGATTACAGATGATACTGTTTTGATTGGAGAGGATGGTTTATTTTTTGATTCAATCGATGTATTGGAATTGATTGTTGAAATCGAAAAGAAATTTGGAATCAAAATAAAAGATAAAGACTTGAATCAAAACAAACTTGATTCGTTCAAGGTTTTCTACGATTTTGTAAATGAAAATGCAAAAAAATAGAGTATTCATAACATACCACGGGAGTGCAAGCTCCCTTGGTATTACAACTAATGAAATATTAGAGTCTTTACGCCAGAATAAGCCAACCCCAATAATAGACGAGAAAACTTTTAATTTTAGTAAGCCTTTTTATCTTATTCCATCATCATTTGACGAATATGAAAATTTGGTTCGGTCATCTGCTATTATTTTTTCTCTTTTAGATAAATGTAAAGATTTTATTGATTCGTATGATAATATTCCAATCTTTCTATCCTCCTCGACCGGAGGAATCAGGGAGAC
>JAXJQT010000204.1:0-2827 GCA_036311025.1 Spirochaetota bacterium | reverse complement strand
TCCACGTCCTTCATCCCCGGCATGTGCCGCCTGAATAGTCGCATTCAACGCCAGCAAGTTTGTTTCATCGGCAATCTCTCCAATCTGATGCATTGTTTCTACGATTTTGTCTGAAATCTGACTTATATTTTTCATTTCGGAAATCAACGACAAGATTTCTACGGAACTGTTATCTGCTTCCTGGATAGAATCTTTTGAGTTTTGATATGCCAACTCTACATTTTTTTTGATGTACTGCATTGACTCATTCATCAATTTTGTAGAATTATCAATCTTAGAAATCGCATCTTCCTGCTGAGTAGTCTTGTCTGCCATGGAATTGGCAAAATACGCCAACGCATCCGAGTTACCTACAATATCAAGTACGGAAAGCTCGATTTTAGAAATACTGTCTGACATTTCTTTAATAACGTTATCAATAGGTTCTGCCAAATCAGAAAGAGACACTTGTAAATCTTTATCACTGGAAATATCAAATGCCAGATTTCCTTTTCCCATATCATCAAGAACATGTTTTGCCGCATCCGTTGCAACTTCAGTCTGAGAACGGAAAAGCATATACAAATAAAAAGAAAAACCGCCTGTTACCGACAACAGCAAAATTATTTTAGTAAACGCATCAAAGTTTGAAAAAACAAACAAAAATAAAACATTCAAAATCAAAGGAATAACAAAATACATTACGACTTTGAGTCCGTTTTCTACGATTACTCTATTCCATTTTGTTATTTTTATTATTCTGTCTGCCAAAGTCTGCGGACGTTGAAATTTATTTTTTTCCTTAGTCTTCTCGGTCGCATCCGCAACACTCGCACCTTGACCGTCATCGTCCGGCAATGTTAAGCTTGATAAATCTAAATCATCGCTTATACCGCCATTGGCCATTTGCTCTTGTAACATTCGAATAAAATCTTCTTCACTTCCAGCTGTAAATGTTTTATCTGACATGACAAACCTCTCTTTTTATAGCATTGTCCTGATTATCATCATATTTATCTTACCCTATCGGCGTAACAAAACAGAAAATAAAATAAATTTATCTGCATGAACAAAAGTTTTTTACACCGTCATAAAGTTATGAAAATCTAAATTATTACGATATACTCACAATAGTACAAACTACCCAGGAAGAATGCCATGAAATTGCTGATTTGTAATGATGACGGATATCAAGCCGAAGGTTTGATTTTTTTACAAAAATATTTTTCCGAGCGAGGACATGAAGTTTACGTTGTCGCTCCGTACAAAGAACAAAGCGGAAAATCTCAAAGTATTACTATTGCCGACGGTATGATGCTGATAAAAGAAGCGGAAAACTTTTGGGTTCTAGACGGAACTCCTACCGATTGCGTAACAGTAGGACTTTGCGGATTGTTACCCGTAAAACCGGATTTGGTTATTTCCGGGATAAACCTCGGTTACAACATCGGCATGGATACACTTTATTCCGGTACAGTCAGTGTAGCAAAAGAAGCTGTAGTTCACGGATGTCCGGCAATTGCATTTTCGTCGGGAATCGCACATAACGGCGAAGACACTTTAGGCGTTACGTCTTGTCATATAAATTATGAGCAAATATCAAAATTTCTCGATAAACATTTTGATTCCTTGGTTCAAGCAGCCAAAACTCATCCGAAAAACAACCGTCATCTGATAAACGTAAACTTCCCCGGAGGTACAAAACCTTTTGCCGGAATCAAACGTTGCATTCCGTCCAAGCAAACACGCTATCGAGATGAAATAGTAACTTTCAAATCTCCCGTCGGAAAAGAATACGTATGGATAAAAGGCGAACTTTGTGAACACAACGATAAGCAACTTACTACTGACATTGCAGTAATTCGAGCCGGTTATGTATCCGTAAGTGCCATAAATGTGTTGCCGGAAGATTCTCTTGTCGAAATACCGCTCTGAGTTAAAATCTTCCGATATGAAAAAAATAAATCAGTGAACAAATATTTTTACGTTTTTATTATCCGGATATGAAATATCCAATTCATTTTCATCCATATCGCCTATTTTCGAAAGAGCAAATCCGTAAGCTCCTAACTCTACTTGTCCGTCAATTCCTGCAGAAAAAAAACAAGGCTCTTTTCTGTCGTAAACATTTCTGCATATCGGTAATTTTCTCAAATTAATAGCTTGAGCTTTAAAAGAACGACCGCATGAAGTAAATCTTACTTCCCTGTTCAACGTAAGCTCATCTTCACTTCTTGCCGGAAGAGTATTTATCAAAACCTGATAAAAATTTTCTACCACATCATCAAAAGTAAAATTGTAACCGTTTGCTTCCAATGCAAAAGTAACAGCTTCCTTTCCCGAATAGTTTGAATGTGTCAGCGACTTTAAAAAATCCGCACCGCCGTAATTTCTGAATAAATACGCTGCGAACGCATAATTAACGGCATAAGAAATATCATTCTTTTCTTCGTCATAATAGAACCAGCAAGTCACACCGTAATTATAATTACGCTTAAAAGTATAAAGTAATGAAACCGCATTCTCCCATTGATTCCCGCCGAAACAATCCGACAAAATATCTTCTGACAGACACGAAAGCATTTCCGTATACCAACATTCATAACCATCTTTTATATTATGAACAACTTTATCATGAATAAATCCGAGCAAATGCTGAAACTCATGAACCAATGTTATAAAAGCTTCGTTTTTATTTTTTTTAAGCAACTTTGAATCTATATAAAACATTTGCAATTGATTACCGTTAGACCATTTCAACAAATCTCCGAAAGCAAAATATCCATTGACATCAGATTCACATTTTGTCACGACTATAGAAACTTTATCTTCAATCTCTGTTATATAC
>JAXJQT010000203.1:0-11208 GCA_036311025.1 Spirochaetota bacterium | reverse complement strand
TTTCCGTCAGCAAATACAAAAATTCTGTCGGCGTTCTTAATTGTACTGAGTCGGTGAGCTATCACAACTCTTGTAATTTTTAGCTTTTCGATACTTTCACTCACCGCTTTTTGAGTTTTATTATCTAACGCACTCGTCGCCTCATCAAAAAGTAAGATTCTCGGATTACGTGCAATCGCCCTTGCTATCAATATTCGTTGACGTTGTCCGCCTGAAAGATTCGCCGCTCCGTCGCTGACTTGGGTAAACATCCCCATTGGCATTTCTCGAATATCTTCAGCGATTCCTGCCACTTCCGCTGCTTTCCACGCCTCTTTCATCGGTAAATCTGCAACTGCTGCGGCGATGTTTGTATAAATATCACCGGACAAAAGTTTTCCGTTTTGGAGAACCACGCCAAATTGACGCCGTACTTTTTTACAATCCAACGATGCCAAATCCTGTCCGTCAAGTCTGATACTTCCACTCTCCGGTATCTCAAATCCGAGTAGCAATTTCATTAATGTCGACTTGCCGCAGCCGGAAGCTCCCACAAAGGCTACAAACTCGCCCGGTTTAATGCTTAATGAAATATTTTTCAAAACCGCCGTAAGTCCTTGAGAATATCTGAAAGTCACATTTTGTACATCTATAGAACCGGACAATATTCCGGGAAATGAACAAACGCCGTAACTTTGTGAAGTTTCTGACAAAATCGGCACAACTCTTTTGTATTGTAACATTGCCAAAGAGCACTTTGTCATTCTCAAAACCACGTCCCACATTGACGCAAGAAAAACAGACAACGCTGTGGTAAACGCTGCAAAATCTCCCGCCGAAAGATTTACAACTTTCTTTGTAATAAGAAAATAAACAAAAGAAACAGCAAAACATTGCATTAATAAATAACTGCAATATATTTTTGACTCCAATAAATACTGCTTTCGTTCCTTTTTCAAACGCGGTACAAAAAGATTTGTCCATTTTGAAAACAGCGTACATTCCGATGACGAAGTCTGAATTTTCGATATACCTTTTATCATCTGCAAAAGAAACCCAGACATTTTTCCGTTTTCTTCATTAATATCATTTTGCAAATCTTGTCTTATTTTATTCAACACAATCACCACAACCAACCAAGTCGCTACAAGTAACAAAATCACCGGAACTGACTTTGGATTATAAAAAAACATTAATCCTAAATTTATGACAACCGTAAATAACGAAAACATCACCATTAAAAGGTTATTCTGGAGAACTTTTAAAATCTTACCGACATTATCAAGTCTGTCTGCCAAATCTCCGATTGAGAACTTTCGAAAAAATGTAGTTTTATAATGTAGAATTCTATGCCACAGTGCATTTTGAAGCGATGAAAAAGTCTTCGTTTCAATACGAATCTGAACCAAGATTTGTATGATTTTGAAAATAAACTGTGACGGTAAAAACACAAACAAAAAAGCTGTCGCCGTAAATATAGAATTGTATTGCGACACGCCGACGATTTTATCAAGCACAGTCCCGATAACCAAAGGAAAAAACAAAGATATCATCGATGTCATAACCAAAGTAATTATCAACAAAACAATATCTGATTTGCAAAAATGCCGACATACAAAATCAACCAAATCTTTAGGCTCAATCTCTTTGTCCGCAAGAAGTTTGTAAAAACAAAACGCTTTCACCGAAAAAAGTTTTGCCTCATTAGCTGTTACTTTTTTCCAAGTAAGTGTCTGCGGCTCAAACATTTTATAACCGTTTTTGTCCGGAAACAGTCCCACCGGAAAATTATTTTCCCGCAAAAATGCAACAATCACGCCGGCGTCTTCACGATACCATTTTTCATGCAATACGACTTCTCGGCAAGCAATTTTAGAATTTTCTGCCAGACTCAATAATTCTTTATCCCAATCCGGCGGAATACAAATCTGTTCGCCGAAAAAATCGGCAATTTCTTTAAACACCGCAACAATACACTCATGTCTTTTAAAATTAATTTTTCCGTCCAACGAAAATGACTTTTCATTGAGACTTAAAAAATCATTTATCGCAGATTTTAGTTTTTCCTGACGGTTTGCAGCTCTTTTTTCAAACTCAGTCATTCGCCGTCTCCTCATCTTGTAAATTTTGCAACAATTCCTTGTAACTTTCACAAGTTTCCAGCAGTTGCTCATGACTTCCGATTCCCTCAACCTTGCCGGATTTAAGCACGAGAATATTTTCGCAATTTTTAATGGTAGAAAGGCGATGTGCAATAATAATGCAAACGCAACCTCGACGGCGTATATTTTCACAAATGCGTCGTTCCGTTTCACAATCTAATGCACTTGTCGCTTCATCTAATATCAAAACTTTCGGATTCCTTACCAATGCTCTGGCAATTTCAAATCTTTGTATTTCACCTCCGCTGAAATTTCGTCCGCCCTCTTCTACCGGGCTTTTATATCCGAACGGACGACGCAAAATCACATCATGAATACACGCATCTTTTGCAGCCTTTATCACGTCGCTCATCGAAAATGATGTATCCCACAGTGTGATATTGTCAAAAATACTTGCCTCAAACAAACAAATATCTTGCTCTACCGACGCAATCATATCTGAAAGTTCTTCTTTCCGATATTCATTGCGAGACTTTCCGTAAATCAAAATTTCTCCATTCCATTGTTTAAAAACACCGTTTATAAGCTTGGCAACTGTCGACTTGCCGCAACCGGATGCTCCTACAATTGCAATACTTTCAGACTCTGACAACTTAAACGAGATTTTTTCAAGAAGCGGCGGTTCGAGCAAGTTGTAACCGAAACTGACATCTTGAAATTCTACGCTGTATTCTCCCGATATTTCAGATTTTTCTTTTTGTTCCGGCGTATCGTTTGGGCTTTCCTCTCTGTAAGAAATCACATCGCCCAATCTCAGCAATGCAGCTTTGAGTTTTTGCAATTCTACCGACAGCCCGGCTAAATGCTCGACCGGTGACAAAAATTCCGATGATAAAATGAAAAATGCCATAAGAACTCCCGGCGAAATCACACTTTCCGTCACAAGGAAACCGCCGAAAATAAGCAAAATCAAATCTGTAATTGTAGATACAAAATTGGGAATAAAAAGAAGTACATGGCGAAAAATCTCAAGCTTTCGATAAGAATTTTGTGTTTTAGAAAAAAAACCGCTCCACCGGCGAAAAAAATTTTCTTCCATCGCACAAGCCTTGAGCGTCTCTATAATTTCCAAACCGCTCATTTCCACACCGATTAATTTTGCATTTTCCAATAACACTTTTTGATTTTCCGTTCCGATTTTTCCGATACACATTCGCAAAACAGTCATATCACACAGCAACATCGCCACACAAAGCAATGACAAATTTACATTGTAAAACATCATCAAAACAAAACTGAATATCATCATAAAAATCGGGACGGCAATTTCTGAAATCAATCTCGACACTGTCACGGCGACTTTATGACAAGTTTTTGCCGTATCTACAATTTCTCCGGCGTAACGTTGTGAAAAAAAACGTTGCGGCAAATGAAGAAGTCGCCATACAGTTTTTGCTCCGATACCGGCTTCCAGGCGAATTTTCATTTGTGCTACAGTCCACGCTTGAATATTTTGCAAAAAACATCTCAAAAACATGGCTGTCAAAACCACTGAAATTATCCCGATACCGAAACTTAATTTATTTTCCGTCACGACTTTATCAAGAAAAACCTGCGACAAAAGTACTGTCAATATTCCGGGAAAGGTCAATGCCAAACCGCAAATCAACATCAAACACATTGTTTTTATACAAAAAAGCGGCTTCAATAACGACAACAAGCTTATCGGACGACCTTGCGGCTTGAAATCAGCTTGTTTTTCAAAAGTAATTATCACGCCGGTAAAAGCTTCATCAAACTCTTCTTTGGTCACACACCGACGTCCGAATGCGGGATCGTTCAGATAATAACGTTTTGAATTACATCCTTCTAATACTAAAAAATGATTGAAATTCCAGTGAATTATCGCCGGAAAAGAAAGCTTTCCCAAATCTTGCGGTTCACACTTAAAACCGCGTGCATTCAGTCCGAACTTTTGAGCTGCTTTTATAATGTTGACAGCTTTTGCACCGTCACGAGACACGCCGCATTCTATTCGCAACCTTTCCAACGGTAAATACGTCCCGTAATATTGCAAAATCATAGACAATGAAGCCGCCGCACATTCTACGGCTTCTACCTGCAAAACTGTCGGTACTTTGCGAATCCTTTTTGTAATCTTCATGTTTACAAGCCTAATTATTTTTTATTAAAGAAAAGTTCTATAGGTTTAGATGTACCTATAAGTATCATTCCGGTACATTCTGTTCCGCCGGTTAATTCGTACGGCTGTTTTTTCCTTGAAGTCCACACAAAATCGTTTTCATTTTCAATATCACGCAATAGTTCTACAACTACTTTTATTACCGGAGTCGTACCGCAAATCTTTTCAGCCAATTCAGTATTTCCTAAAGTTTTTGCTACACTTAACTGTGACACCGGATAAAATGACGACATTTTCACCCAGCCTTCCAAGTAACCGTACACTTCTGAATTGATAGAAGATATTTTTAGATTCACTTGAGACCTGTCTCTTATTCTTTTGCCTTGTGACAACGGTACATACAACACAGCAGACAAATCTGTAGTTTCATTTTCTACACTTGCAATTATTTTTCCTGCATTAACATAATCTCCGGGAAATGCAAATATTTCCATCACACGCCCGGAGTGTAACGTTTTAATAGGCACGACACTGCCGTCATTTTCATTTTTTAAAGTTCCGATTACATCCCCGGTTTTTACACTGCAAAATTCCCATAAATATGACTGTTCCATCACACCGTCAACGCCGCTGTAAATAAACGACATTCCGTCACCGTGCAAAATCATTCCTTTGCCTTCAGTATATTCCGGCAACTCTCCCCAAAAAGCCCACAAAATACAGCCGGCAATCATAAGCAGCACGCCCACAATTACCAGCCATGATTTTGTATTTCCAACGACAAGCAGTCGGTCGATTTGTTCAGGAGATGATAACCTTTCCAATGATTCTTTTCTAAAAATCGACCGAGCCAAAATTACCGTCCTCTGGCATATCTTTTAGGCATAAGCGATACGCCGTAATTGTTAATACTCATGCTACGTGAAGTGTCTGCTTGCAATTTTATTTCTTCATAAATCAAGTCGCCCTTGTCATCTTTATATTGGAGATATTTTGTTTCACTTTTTATGATTTCCTCGCCTTCAAATTTATCTACCCATTTTTGGCTTGTCAAATAATAGTTTGTCTCGCTTCCGGGTACCAACGCATATTCATATTCGTAATAATATTCATTTTCGCCCTCAGCAGAAATCCATGTCTTACGTTTCAATTTGTATTCATCACCGTATTTTTGAAAACTTTTTCTGACAATATCGTTTATTGAAATAATATTACCGTTATCCATATCCAATTCAAATGAATCTTGCTGAACATGATTGTCGTTACAAATATTTTCATTCCACATAAAATCATACTCAAACTTTCGTCCGGATAATATTTCTCCTGTTGTTACATCATAAGAATTAACTTCACGCACTTCTTTTACCCATTGATGTTGTTTTTCACTTGAACCGGGAATGACGGTATTGTTGTAAGCACAAGTCACCTTTTCCAATATTTTCAATTCTCCTACAGGTTCACATTTTGTTACATCCCATTTAAGTCCTACCGTGACATAGTCTGTCTCTTCTGTGTAGTCATTGGTATCCTGTGCAAAAACAGCTGTTCGGTAATAAGTAATTTTATTTCCGTCTGCAGGCAAATATTGGCAAAACTTCGTATACCATGTAAAATTCTCATCCAAATATTCAAAATATTCTGCCGCATCCGGAGTTTTTTCACCTTCACAAAAAAGTTCCATCAACATTGTTTTTTTAGCTTTATCAAATGTATAAACCGCAGTACCGACTTTACTCTTTCCGGCTTCATCTTTATAAATGCTTGATGTTATCACGCCGTTTTTTTGCTCTTTATCAAATTTTTCATAATCAAACTTTGTATAATATTGTAACGAACCGTCCCCTGTATATTGCTTAGTTTCTTCTTTTTTACCGATTTCATCACTGCCACGCATCACACGCCGACTGATTTGTTTCAATACCTGATTGTCTGTTGACGGAACTATTTCCGCAGTGTCTTTTTTTGATGACGATTCTTGTACTTCACAAGAACATACAGAAAAACATAGCGCTATTACTGTTATAGTCAAATAAATTAATCTTTGCATAATTTCTTCCTTTTACTCATTGGTGTAAGTTCCGCTTTTATAATAAAGGGGATAATCATTAGACCAGATTGTCATAGAAATTTTGTCGTTAATCATTCCGACGCCTACACTGGCACAAACACCGATTTCTACGTCTCCGTGAAGATAGAATTTTTCTTCGTTATTTGCCGAATTTCTAAAATCTCTGTAAAGATAAGTAGCAAGTTCTGCATTACCGGACAAATAAGGACCGGCTCCCCCGTTTATCGAAGCTACGGATATTCCGAGTAACACCAAACTTATTTTCGGACCGAATTTTGCCTCTACTCGTCCGGAGAATGTCACGGCAGAGCTAAAGCCTGCACTGTTTAACGGATCACTTCCCCATGTTCTGAAGTCATACGGTACACAGAATATATTTTCTCCCTCCAAACGACACTGTCCGCCTACATCCATCGCAACTCTTGCATAAGCCTGAAGTTCACTTGTTACATTTCCGGAAATTCCCGGCCAAAAATAAACTTCGGCTTTTACACCGCTGGCACTTGTAGGTTCTACGGCTGCACCGGAAAACAGCAAAATATCCCATGTTTTTTTAGCATCTATTTCGACTCCAAAAGCTGCACCGAATTCCAAGTCGCATTCATAGCCGAGCTTTGCGGTACCTTTCTTGTGGTCTATAGTCCATTTCCACGGCTTCCATGTACCGTGAGTATTGAGTTTTGTGTACGGAAGCTGAAACTCTGTGGTGATTTTAGATTTGTTATTTCGAAATCTTCCTTCTACAATCGCTTTTGCCGTAACATTATCCGATTTGTATAATGAAATATCCTTTTTCACCGTTTTAACGTTGTTACCGGAAAGTTTTGAATCCAAAATACTCATACTACTTCTTCGTGAAGCTGCCCCGGAAATATCCTCTCCGTAATATTCAAGTTCCAATTCCTGCGGTACTATAGACACAAATTGAAAAACTGCCATCAACTCCGGTTGAACTGTTTCTATGACAGTATCTCCGTCAACTTCGCTGATATTTGTTACTTTCAACGCAGTCCCGTCTACATCGACGAAAATATCTCCTACTTTCAAATCCTCCACACTGTATTCTACAATCTCACCGCTGCGAACATTTTCACGAATACCGTATTCTGAAAAATCAATAACATTTGTTTGAAAATCAAAAATAGAATCTCTAAATGCTACCTGTGAAAAAAGACCTGTAGGTAACAATGAAATTAAAATTATTTGCCATACTTTCATACTTATTCCTCCACGCCTTTAGTAAAAATATTTTGTTTCCCGTCTCGCATTTCTACACCGAGGAACTTTCCGTCATCATCATAATGATATTTCATTGTATAAGTCTCATTTGTACCGCGAGCTTTTGAAACGGTTTTTGTTTTGCTTTCAATCTTACCGTCAGAACGTCGAGTTTGTGTTTGATAATACATATACGATGTCCCGTGAGCTGAATTATCAATTTTTATCATCTGCAAATCATTTGCATTATTGTACGTATACACTCTGGCCTCACTGATTCCCGTCTTATGGTTGACAGTATTTACAAATTGAACTTTTGATGATGAATCAATCTGATAAACTGATGTTGCGTCCGGTCTTTTTATTATTACTTTTTTTAAAGTGTTCCCTTCTTCTTTACCTGATTCACTGTTGCACGAACACAATGCAAACAAAGCTACTGTAATGAAAAAAAATCTTTTAATGCTTATAATTTTTTTCCTTTTCATTTTTTTTAACTCCTTAAATTTAATATTCGTCACAGCCATTAGTGGCTGCAACGGATATTACATTACATAATAATTTTGTTATTTTTAGATTTACCGATACTCAAAATTAATCACTGTGACGGATGTCTTCCCACAGCACCTCCCGAGATTTTTTCTAATTCTTTTACATCTAGTTCTGTAATTTTCATGTCTTCTTTTTGGTCATTACTCATTTTTTTCAGCCTCCTTATTAAAGTGAAGTTATTATTATGTAATAATAGCAGAAATAATATCTAATATTGCAATAAACAATTTTTTTACATATTAGAACTCATTTGCAGTCTTATTAAAAAAATAAAAAATTATAGTGAATATTTTTTTATACAGGCATGGAAAATATAGTAAAGTAACTACAACTTTTTAATATTTAAGGAAAATTTATGGATACAAAGAAATATATCGAGAAACGCTCATTTCTTGTTGCCGTTACATTCTTATTTCTTATTGTTATGTTCTTTTTATATATCAATATTTCAAATTTTGTTTTTCACAAAGCCGGCACTCAATTATCCATGAAAACAGCATCAAGTATGAAAAGGCTCCTTGAATATTCGCTAAAAGACAATCAAGTTGATTTACAGCTACTCAAAACACTTATGAAAACCGACGATTTCTATTTGCCGATACTAAGTCTTACAGTTTTTGATAACAATAAGACCGTACTCTTAAAAGAAGGAAAAACGATTTCACTGGAAAAAAGTATTCTCTGCAAAAATTTCAATGATGACTTGATTCATACGAATATTTCCATGACCGACGGAAATAAAAAAATCAGAGTCTACGAAGTTTATTTCAGTATATTTGCCGACAAAAAATCTTCTCCGGTTGCAAATATTTCAATCATTTTCAACCTCGACCAATTCAGCGATTTGTTCAGCGGAAAACAATTTCTGATGTTAAGCATTTTTTTACTGACATTATTAATTTTGATTTTCCTTGTAATGATAATTTTAGGATTGCAACAACAGTTGTTTTTATTTGAAGAAAAAATAACCGAACTAAACACACACGATGACGTCACCGGATTGCTTACCCGTGAGGCTTTTATGGAAAATCTCAAAAATGAAATTATACGAATCAAGCAAACCGGCGGGCAACTTTCCGTGATTACGGCGGACATGGACAACTTTATGTCTGTTTGTGACAAAACCGGACACGATTTTGCAAAACATATTTTAAAAACCGTTGCCGGAATTTTTCAAGAAAATCTACGTGTTTTCGATTTAATCGGACGGTTCGGAAGTGATGAAATCATCGCCGTTATGATCGGAACTAATACAGAAGATTGCGTGGAAATTGCCGAAAAATGCAAAACCGCTATTCACCAAACAGAATTCTTTTGTAATGATAAAAAAATCCCGGTATCCATGAGTTTCGGAATATCCGGGATTTCTGATTCTGCAAAAAAATCTACAGAACAAATCAAACATGACTTACTTTTTACTTCCCTTGCAGCATTGGCTCAAGCAAAGCAAGAAGGGAAAGATAAATGTGTTTTAAAAAAAATAATTGATTAATTAAATTTAATCAAAATCATAATAACATCCTTGCTTTGCAAAACCGGCAAAACCGTCATTTTCCGGTGCAAATTGCTGATAATTATCACCGTAATGACAAAGGAACATCTTGCTTTTGATTTCGCCCGGCAATCTTTTGAGCTCATCATAAGAAGCATGAACTCCGCCCGGATAAAATTGACAATCATGATAAATAGTTTCGATTGGGTACTTATTGTACAACCAAGAAATCATATCCAAATCAAAACGAGTATCGGAAGGAAACAAAATACGTTCATCAATGACAACACCGTATGAAAAAAATGAATCTTTCCATGATAAAGCATTATCCGGCATGTGCATTGTTCTAAACATTTTTATATCAATTTCGCCAATCTTTGCATGATATAAAGGACGAGGTGCATCAGAAATCAGCTGCGGTTTAATTTGCTCGAAATAGTCATCGAATTCTAAATTCTTTCCGTTATTACACTCACCGTAAGCATTACCGCCTTTTAAAGAATTTTCCCATAGGCATTTTTTGTATTCATCGGTAATAATAATATTCGGCTTCATTTTGGTAACATAACGCCCCATTAATATAGCTTCTTCCAAACCGCCGATATGATCTGCATGGGAATGTGTTACCAAGAAATTGCGAACTTTCATAATGTTTGATTTATAATTATAAAAAGCTGTCGGACAAACAGTTCCGCAATCTATCAGCAAAGCATCATCACCTTTTATTACCAAAAGATTATTTTGATAATGTAATTTAGAAAATGCCGAACCAATTCCTAAGAAGAAAAGAGATAACTTCCCGTCATTTTGAAGTTTTAACTCTCCGTCAAACTCTCGTATATTCATATACTCTCCTTTTGTCATTTACAAATCATCGACTATGCAAATCTTTAACTTAAAAAAACATTATTACAAATGATATATAATATTAACATGACTTTGAAAATATAATTTCTAATAATTCCTTTTAAGTAACTTTTATTCACAAAAAAAGTATTTTTTTATCTCAATAAAATTGACAAATCTAATCTAAAAGAATAGAACAGGCACAGTTTTCCCCTTTTCAGGTCAAAACAACTACGTTCTTGACGCAGTATAAATTTAGATTACATTTTTTCGGAGATTCTTTATGTTCCAAAACGTTTTCAAGCCGCGTCTGTTTGAGACTCTCAAGTCTTACAGCGGTAAACAATTTTCTGCCGATTTTATGGCAGGTATCATTGTCGGAATTGTTGCAATTCCATTGGCGATAGCTTTCGGTATCGCTTCCGGAGTAGGTCCTACCGAAGGACTGGTAACGGCAATCATCGCAGGTTTTATTATTTCTGCATTCGGAGGAACACGCGTACAAATCGGCGGTCCTACAGGAGCATTTATAGTAATTATCTACGGAATAATCCAACAGTACGGATTATCAGGTTTGATGATAGCTACAATCATGGCAGGTATTCTTCTTTTACTTATGGGATTTTTCAAACTTGGTTCTGTCATCAAGTTCGTTCCTTATCCGGTAATCGTAGGATTTACCGGCGGAATCGCATTGACCATTTTTTCTACACAGATGAACGACTTTTTCGGACTGGGACTAAAAGACATTCCCGCCGATTTTATTCACAAATGGCTTTATTATTTCCAAAATATTTCACATATAAAT
>JAXJQT010000202.1:0-5195 GCA_036311025.1 Spirochaetota bacterium | reverse complement strand
GTTGAGGGACATTGAACGAAGCAGAAATCGGCATGAATAAATGACAAACATCGATATTTAACGCTTCAGAAATTTGCGATAAAGTTTTTTCACTGGGCCATGCCCGGGAAAGCTCTACATTTTTAATTGTTTCTTCAGACATTCCAATCATTTCTGCCAATTGAAATTGAGTCAATTTTCGTGATTTTCGTATTCTCTTTAAGTTTTCGGCTAATCTGTTTTGTATCTCTTTGGTTTGCATAATTTTACTTATGCCTAAATAAGTAATGAAAATTAATGGAATTACAAGACATATAATTAAAAATATGTAGTAAAAATACTTATAAAGATGTATTGTTACAACACTTTAAAATTTTTAGGTAATATTCAATAGGCAATGAAAAAAAATGCAAAAAAAATTTTGGTCTAGCCGTATATGATAGACCAACTATGTTACGGTTAAGAAGAATTCGAAAAAAAACAAAATATGCGAAAGAACAGCCTTAAGGAGTGAAGAATGAAAAGACTTTTAATTTTATTTAGTTTGCTTTGGACATTCAATCTTTTTGCAAATATCGATCTGTTTAAAGAAAATACGGTCGAATGTGCAATAGAAGAAGCAGCCGAAGTATTAAGAAATCAAACGCAAACATTAAAACTGGTAGTTACGGGAGAACTTAAAGACAACTCCCATTGGACACAACTTACAGAAGCCGTAAGAGCAAGAGAAAAATTCATCAATCTCGATTTAAGTAAGCTAAAAGGATTAACAAAAGTCGGCGGTTTTTCCGAATGTGAAAAACTGGTAGCTATAACACTTCCGGACTGCGTGACTACTATTGATAATGAAGCATTTACACAATGCAGGTTTAGCAGTATAAAAATCCCTAACAAATGTTCTTCTATTGGTTACCAAGCATTTAAAAGTTGTAGCTTAACAAGCATAACAATCCCTGACAGCGTAACTACTATCGATACCTATGCTTTTGAGTGGAGTGGCTTAGAAAGTGTAACTATCGGTTCCGGTGTAACCTATTTAGGTTACGGAGTATTTAGGGAATGTCGAAACCTAAAAAACGTTGTAATTTCCGAAGGTACTACTAATATAGGAAAATATGCATTCGCAAATTGTTATAATTTAACTAATATATCAATTCCCAACAGTATTACTTATATTGGCGAATACGCATTTTCACGTTGCAATAAATTAATACACAGTAAATACAACAATGGTTTTTATCTTGGAAATAAAAACAATCCATACGTAGTTCTTACTACCGTAGATAATAAAACTGTTTCATCCTTTTACATAAATGAAAATACAAAAGTTATCTATAATCATAGTGATGGATATCTTTGCGGAACATTCTCTGATTGCAATAATTTAACAAGCATAGTTCTTCCTTATGGTTTAACTTGCATCGGAAGTTATATATTCTCTGGTTGCAAGAATTTAACAAATATAACAATTCCTGATACTGTAATCTTTATTGGTAGCGGTGCCTTCATGTATTGTAATAAATTAACATATAACAAATACAATAACGGGGCTTATTTGGGAAATAAAAATAATCCATATGTAGTTCTTGTAAAAGCAGAAAACTCTTTTACTTTTGATATAAATAAAAAAACAAAAATAATAAATAATGCCGCATTTGAAGAAAATAGAAATTTAACAAGTATAACAATCCCCGACAGTGTAATTACTATCGGTAACTCTGCGTTTTACCAATGCAGTAACTTAGAAAGTTTATCAATTGGTAAAGGTGTAATTTCTATTGGAGGCAGGGCATTTTATGGTTGTACAGGTTTAACAAGTATAATAATCCCTGATAACGTAAAATCTATAGGCGGATCAGCATTCCTTAAATATGACACAATGGAATGGGATCCTCTTCTTGATATAGAAACTATAGTAGTCGGTAACGGTTTGACATCGCTTGATAATTTACCTATAACCTCTGCATTAAAATCAATCACAATCGGTTCCGGTATAACTTCTATTGATAATGAACTTTTTAAATATTGTGAGAATGCAAAAATTTACGTTTCAGATTTGAAGTCATATCTTAATAACTTTTCTGATAATCCGAGAGTAGAACTTAAGATAGATTCATTACCGAATGACTTGGTAATTCCTGACGGTGTAACATCTATCAAAAGTTTTGCATTCAAAGGTCACAATAATTTTACAAGCGTGACTATTCCGGACAGCGTGACTTTCGTCGGAGAGAATGCATTTAGCGATTGTAACAATATAAAAACATTAATAGTCGGGAACGGACTTACTTCACTTGATAATTTACCTTTAACTTCTGCATTAAAGTTTATAACTATCGGTAACAGAATTAATTCTATCAATGAAAATACGTTCAATTTATGTAACGACTTAACTATTTTCAAAGTAGATGAAAATAATCAAAATTATTCAGCTTCAGAAGATAAGAAAATCCTTTTTAACAAAGATAAAACTACATTGATTGCATATCCGTCTGCTGCCGGCGACATAACAATCCCTGACGGTGTAACTACTATTACAAGCAATGCATTTAACGGTTGCAGTAACTTAACAAGTGTGACATTTAAAGATACAAATAATTGGTTTTACACAACAAACAGTAATTATACAGACAAGATGCAAATCGACGTGGCAGATACGGCACAAAATGCGACTTATCTTAAAGAAACATATTGTAATTACTATTTGTATAAATATTTAGAAACTACAATTACTGTTACTGCCGACAACGTGACTGATGGTATTTCAAAACTTTCTAAAGGTGGAAATCATACAGTTAAAGTTACCGGTGAAATAACAGCAGATACAATCGCTTCAATCAAGACTGCACTAAATAATAACAACTGTGCAAAAGTAAACTTAGATTTAAGTGATACAACAGGACTGACTTCCATCGGTGATAATGCGTTCAGTTGGTGCAAAAACTTAACAAGCGTTGTAATCCCTGACAGCGTTACTTCCGTAGATTACAATGCATTTTTAATTTGTAATAATATCGAAAACTTAGTAACAGGTAACGGACTTACTTCACTTAACTATTTACCTATAACTTCTGCATTGAAATCTATAACTATCGGTAATGGAATAAATTCTATCAATGAAAGAACATTTAACTCATGCAACAACTTAACTGTTTTCAATGTAGATGAAAATAATCAAAATTATTCAGTTTCAGAGGACGGAAAAATTCTTTTTAACAAAGACAAAACTACATTGATTACATATTCGTCAGCTGCAAATGATGTGACGATTCCTGACAGTGTAACTACTGTCAATAGCGGTGCATTTGTCAATTGCAAGAATGTAGAAACTTTGGTAATCGGAAACGGACTTACTTCACTTGATAATTTACCGATAACTTCCGCATTAAAATCAATCACAATCGGTAACAACATAAAATCCATTGGTTACAATACATTTAAAGGTTGTAACAAACTAGCAAGTGTAACAATCGGAAATAGAGTAACTTCCATCGATGATAATGCTTTTAGAGATTGCAGTAGTTTAACAAGTGTAACAATTCCAGACAGCGTGACAGAAATTGGTAACTATGCATTTAGCGGTTGTAATGGCTTGAAAAACATAAGAATCAGTAAAAATGTAACAAAGATCAAAGATTATACATTTTCTAATTGTAGCAATCTTACAAGCATAGCAATTCCTGACAGTGTGACTTCTATCGGAAATAATGCATTTAAAGATTGTAAGAGTTTAACGAGTGTAACAATCGGTAGCAGCGTGACTTCAATCGGAGAATATGCGTTTAGAAATTGCAGTAGTTTAACAAGTATAACAATCCCCGGCAGCATGGCAAAAATCGATAGTTCTGCATTTTTCGGTTGCGGTAATTTAACAAGCGTAACATTTGAAGATATAAAAAATTGGAGCGTCGTTATTTCTTCGGGTAAGAAGAAAAAAATGAATGTTAAAAATGTATCTAAGAATGCAACTAATTTGACACAAAATTACTGCGGTAATGAATGGATAAAAGAATAATTTTTCTTAAAAAAAGGAGTGAAAATATGAATAAGAAAGGTTTAAGAATTTTAAGTAAGGTGGCTTTATTAGCAGTTGTTTTTGGCTTTTTTCAGCCGGTAGCGTGCGATAAGCAAGGTTTTGATTTGGCAGACCATGTAAGTTATGAATTTAATTGGGGCGGTTTGGCTGCAACAGGGCTTTATGTTCTTTTCTTTGCTGCTGTCGTTTCAATTGCTTGTACCTTGATTTTATTAATCTGCAAAGGAAACATTTGTTCTAAAATCGCTACTACACTTGATTTTGCAGCTCTTATTGCCAGTGTCTGCGGTGGAGCAATTGCATTTTTTACAACAACAAACAGATTCCCTATGGACATGATAATCGATGAATTAAACAGCGGAACGTATTTTATTTTAGCTGGTTGGATTGCGTCCTTTCTTCTGTTGCTTATCAGCAGTGGTATAAAAATAAATCTTGAAAATAAGGAGTAACGTAATGGAACTCGTTAAAAAGAATCTGCTGATTTTATTTTTTATAATTGTGTCATGCTCTGCTGTTTTTGCACAGGAAATTAAAAGAGTCGATTCGGTTATAAATGAATCGAACTACTTTTCCAAGTTGTCTTGTGAGTTTAAATATACAAAAGCTTACATAATATCGGGCAGTTTCGGTGATTATCTGTATTTATACGACACTGCAACAGGTTATGCCATTTTTCAAGATATAACCGAAATCGCAGAAGAAGCATTCGATATGTCTAAGTCTTTCGGAACAGATTTTTTAACAGAGTTTAAAGAAGCTAACTATGAGATTGAAATTGATGATGAAGCATATATGGAATTTACAACGACACAAAGAAACGGATGTGAAATTACCAAAATATTCAGACCTGAAACACTGCTTGAAGAAAGACACCTAGTAGCGACTATAGTAAAAAAAGGCAATCTTTATCGTGCAGCAGAAGAAGGAGCTTCTTTATCTCAAGCAATTTCTTATGTAACAGAAAGAAGTGCAAGATATTCAACCCACGCATTTTCGGACATAAAGTTAGTTGCAAACCGCAGCGTGAATGCCGCAGTTTTTAAGGCTGAATAAACAATTTTAAAGGAGAAACACTAATGAAAGACTTTAAAAAAGTTATATGTGTTCTTTTCGCATTATGGCAAACATTTATGCTGATAGCTTGCGGAAAAGAACCTATCGAAATGGTACAAATCCC
>JAXJQT010000201.1:0-8998 GCA_036311025.1 Spirochaetota bacterium | reverse complement strand
TCTTAATGATGTGAATTCTACCAGTTCCTGTAACTTTGTCTTCCTTCTTTCGTGCAAGAGAAATACCACAATCCATAACCATGTTCTTATCATAAGAACCTGCAAGCCTGTCTCCCTCAACAACATCCTCTCTAGCACCTTGTCTGTTTACCTGAGAAGGAGAAACTACCGGAATCTGCCAAGTTTTAGCTAAAGCCTTTGCTCCAACGTATACATCATCAACTTCATCCTGTGACAATGAATGCAATGCTGCCGGACCGAAACAACAACCTTTTTCACAATTTAAAATATCTACAATCAAAGGAACTGTTTTGTTTGCTCTGATATTGTTTGATAATTCTTTTAGGTATTCAGTATAAATAATCGGACCTTCAATTTTACGTACTTTAGTTTGCGGCAAATCCAAATCTCGCATTACGGTTTCTTTTAACCCGCCGGGACGACAAAAAACTACGGCACGCTCAGCTTCGAAACGGTCAAAATCTCCGTCTGCATACGAATCTAAATCAAAATTCTTAGAAGTCATGTAACGTTCTAAACTTTTGTATGTAAGATTATAATTGATATAATTATTAGTATTCGGATCTTTGAACTCTGCACTCTTGGCAATACAAGGTCCCAAGAATGCAATCTCTCCGGTAAATCCTGTAAAATCACGTAAATAACGAGCCATCGCCATTGCCGGACTGTCTACCGGAGCAAGATATTTTAATAAATCCTGACGATACAACTCCAAGTATCGAACTACAGCCGGACATGGCTGAGCGATAACACATTTCGGTTTATTGTTACGAATATATTCTTCATATTTTATAACCGTCAATTCTGCACCGAAACTTACATCATATACAAAATCTGCTTTTAATTGTTTTCTCAAGAAAGTAATGATTTTCTTATAATCATCTCCCCATGACGCTGCGACCGCAGGGGCAACAATAAAAGCAACTTCTTTGTGAGAATTGGAAACAAATTCCTCAAAATCATCAACAAAATATCTGGCTTCATGGTCGCAGGCTTCTATACACTGCCCACAAAAAATACATCCCTCGTGAACAATTGAAACATGCTCATTACTCGATGCATCATTACATAATTTTACCGGACAAACAGCAATGCACTTGTGACAATTCACACATTTTTCAGGATCTATTTTTACTAACTCCATATTTTCCATCCTTATTATCAATATTTTGTTTATATAAAATCGGCTCTTTCGATAAAAAGAAAAAACAATAGCTATATTAAAATAAATAGCTATCGTTAATCATCGTCAAAAAAAGCTAATAATCAACTAAAAACATCAGAAAAATTAATTTTAAGACTCATATTCCTTATATTAAAGCCTATACCAATAAAAAAACGCCGGAAACAACTTGCGATTCCGACGCTTTGCTTTTTATTATTAATAATTATACATCCAGATTTTTTACATACTGTGCGTTTTTTTCTATAAACTCACGACGTGGTTCTACCTCTGAGCCCATCAACATAGAGATAACTTCGTCCGCCGTATATTCATCAGAAAGCGTTACTTTGATAATATTTCGAGTTTCCGGATTCATAGTTGTTTCCCACAACTGTTCCGGATTCATCTCTCCCAACCCTTTATAACGCTGTACATGAATTTTTTTATCGACATCTTTATCTTCGGCTATATTATATTCAGCAACCATTTTCTTTATTATTGCATCTTTTTCTTCGTCGCTGTAAGCATAATGAACTTCTTTTTTAGCTTTATACTCGATTCTGAATAACGGCGGACATGCCAAATAAACATGACCGCGTTCAATCAAACCTTTCATATAACGATAGAAAAATGTCAAAAGAAGCGTTCTGATATGTGACCCATCGACATCGGCATCGGCCATGATAATAATTTTACCGTAACGAAGCTTAGAATAATCTAATTTTTCACCTACACCGATTCCGATTGCCTGAATCACCGGATAAAGTTTATCATTTTCGACAACTCTTGATTCGCCGCTTTTTTCTACGTTAAGCATTTTTCCCCACAAAGACAAAATAGCTTGAGTCTTTCTGTCACGTCCTTGCTTTGCAGAACCACCCGCAGAATCCCCTTCGACCAAGTAAATTTCTGTGTTTTCAGGATTTTTATCCGAACAATCTGCCAATTTTCCCGGCAATCCCATAGAATCCATTGCATTTTTTCGTCTGGTAGCTTCTCTTGCTCTACGTGCTGCACAACGAGCTTCATAAGCAATAATACTTTTTTGAATTATTTGTTTTGCAATGGTCGGATATTGATCAAAATAATTTGACAACTCACTGTAAACTGTAGAATCTACAAGTCCTTTGACATCATTATTTCCCAACTTAGTTTTAGTCTGACCTTCAAATTGCGGATTTTTAATCTTCAAGGAAATTATCGCCGTAAGCCCCTCACGTACATCATCCCCGTCGAGTTTTTCGCAATTTTTAGTCTGCTGTTTAAGTTTTATCATTTGGTCATTAAAAACACGTGTCAAAGCAGTTTTAAAACCTGTTAAGTGAGTACCGCCTTCATGCGTGTTGATGTTATTTACAAATGAGAAAACTTTTTCCTCATAAGACTCTGAGTAAACCATCGCAATTTCAATGATAGAATCTTCTCTTTCTGACTGGATAAAAATCGTATCATGCAAAGGTTTTTTTGTTCTGTTCAAGAAATCTACAAACGAAACAATTCCGCCTTCATAGTAGAAATCTGCATTCTTGATTTTTCCCTCGTCTTCACTCACACGCTGGTCTTCGAGTCGAATACGAATACCTTTGTTTAAGAAAGAAAGCTCGCGAAGTCTTCGTGACAAGACTTCATAGCTTGGAACTGTTTCAGTAAAAATCTGAGCATCCGGTTTCCACCAAACAGTTGTACCGGTTGTATCTGCATCACCTATTACTTCCAATGTACTGGTACAAACACCGCGTGAAAATGACTGTCTGTATTTTTTCCCGTTACGACAAACCGTTACACAACAACTTTCCGACAAGGCATTTACTACACTGGCTCCTACACCGTGAAGCCCACCTGAAACTTTATAATTATCATTATTAAACTTTCCGCCGGCATTTAACTTTGTATAAACAAGTTCTACCCCGGAAAGCCCTGTAGCCTGATGAATATCTACCGGAATACCACGACCATCATCGCTTACTTCAAATGAATTGTCTTCCTTTATAGTTACGCTAATATTCTTACAATAGCCGGCCAAAGCCTCATCTACCGCATTGTCAACAATCTCATAAACAAGATGATGTAGCCCTTCTATTCCCGTAGAACCGATATACATCCCAGGACGAGCACGAACGTGTTCGATACCGTCTAATGCTTGAAGATTGGAAGAATCATATTGTGATGACATATTTTATTCCTGTTTTCTTAGTTTTTATGAAAAAAATCACGACTGCAATAATAAAAAAATACAATCGAAAATTTTTGCCAATATATGAAAAAACGCCATAAAAGTCAAGGTTACAACTCTGTGCAATTTCTCATATAAAAAGCTTTTATCCGACTCTGTACATTATTCTTCGGTCAATCCGGAATACCGAAAAATCTGCTGTTTCAACGCTGTCTCAAAAACAACTTTTCTTCCGATAATCGTAACTTTACATTTTGCACGAGTAACAGCCGTATAAAGAATCTCTCTGGAAAGCAACGCATTGTTTTCTTCCCACGGCAAAATAATAATTACATTTTGGTATTCACTTCCTTGACTTTTATGAACCGTCACGGCAAAAGCTGTCTCGTATTTTCCGTCAAGCAGTCGAAGGGAAATCCCGTCTTTATCGGGAACCACCATTTTCTTTTCTTTATCACCTTCGAGCCAACCGCAATCACCGTTGAACAAATTTTGCTCATAAAGATTTCCCGTCACAATAATGGGCGTGCCTTCTTTCTGACGTCCGAAATAACTTTCTGCAAGATTGTTAATATTTTTACAGCCCCAAAAACTGCTTCTGTTGACCGTAAGTATTTTACTTCGATTTTGAGACTCAGCATTCGGCGAAAAAGACATTGCTTCGACGTATTTCCTTATAAAATCATACAAGAATGTAAAAGCGTCTTTTTCATTTTCAGGTAAAGACACAAAATTAACAACACCTTTTCCGTCAGTTGAAAAATCACTCATCACAGAGTCGTCGCCGTCTTTTATTTTTTTAAATATACTACGCATTGTTTCATTTTCTGTTCGGCGTGTAGTATCCAAACGTACTACGTTACCGGCGAGTTTAGAAATCCACCCGACAGAATCAGTGCTGTCTTGTACTAAATTTGCAAGAACGGCTCCCGCATCTACCGACGGCAACTGATTGCAATCTCCCAACAAAATCAACTTTGTATCAATCGCGGTTGCATCAAGCAATGCCGAAAAAAGATGAACATCAATCATTGAAATTTCATCCACTAAAATCAAATCATAAGGCAACGGATTGTCGTGATTATATTTCGCTGTTACTGAATCTCTGGTAATTCCCAATAATCTGTGCAAAGTCTGACCGCACATATCAGTCAAATTTTCTTTTGCAAGAGACTCTTCCAATCGCTTGGCAGCCTTCCCGGTAGGTGCGGCAAGTGCGACTTTCCACTCTGGATGAACACGCAATGTTTTTTTTATCATACGTGCGGCAGTGTAAGTTTTTCCGGTTCCCGGACCGCCGGTGACAATCAAAAAATTCTTTTGCAAGACCTGTCTGACAGCTTCTTTTTGCATTACTTCCAAGCCGTTTTCCTCCGGACAGCACGCATCTTGCATACAATTGTCATCAACAAACTCAAGGCGACGTTTTAAATTCTGCCGCAACATTTCCTCCGACTTCCAACATCTGTAAAAATACAAAAGTTTGTCGCCGTTATTCAACATTCGCAATACAAGCGGCAAAAAAGCAGTATCTTTCCCGTCTGCTACAGCCGTAACACCGGAAAAATAACCGGAAACAAAAAGTTCTTCTCCTTTTGCAAATGTTTCATGCCATTCCTGCGGAAGTCTGATTTGATTGTCTACACCGAAAGGCAAACAAAGTGAACCATTTGAAAATTGTTCAAACAGTACCGCCAATACACAACAGAATTCTTTTTTATTTGAATCCAGATTATTAATTTCCCACAAATCCTCGATTGTCTGTCTGTCCAACTGAGACAATTGCAACCGGTCGTAAAGTAATTGAAGCTCCATTTTTTCCTCATTCATAATGATTTAAAGACAACACTTTATACTACAAACTTAAATATATTGTGCTATAAAAATAATTCGATTTTTCATCAGGTTAAGGAAGAATATGACTTTCAGTAATATTTTGACATCGGAAGTTACAGATATTTTAAGTCAACTCGAAACCAACGGCTTTTCGGCTTTTCTGGTAGGCGGCTGTGTACGAGACGCTATTTTGAACCGAGAATGTAACGACATAGACATTGCTACAAATGCTACGACTGCTCAAATGTTAGAAATATTTGATTCATACGAAACACAAACTGCCGGAATCGGATTCGGGACTGTAAATGTAAGAGGAAAATCCGGAAATATTTTTGACATTACGTCATTTCGCCAAGAGGGAGAATATATTGACGGTCGCCATCCGTCGTCGGTTACATTCAGCGGAGATATTCACACAGATTTATCAAGGCGAGATTTTACCGTCAATTCAATGGCCGTCAATCGCCATGCAGAACTTGTCGATGACTACGGCGGATTACATGATTGTACTGCAAGGCAAATAAAGACTGTACGAACTGCAACAGTGCGATTTTCGGAAGACTACCTGAGAATATTGCGAGCATTACGATTTTCTGCCGTGTTAGATTTTTCTGTCGAACAACAAACCGCCGAGGCAATCAACGAGCTTTCACATCTGTGTGCAAAAATTCCGCCGGAAAGAGCATTTGAAGAATTAAGGAAATTATTTTCGACACCGTATAATTTGCGGTTGTCAGATATACTCGCAACTTTTCCCGACATTTTCAGTATTTTGTTTGGTGTCTCAGACGTAAAAAAGACAGCCGAAAGAATTAGAAAATTAGAAAGCAAAACCAATTTTATTTTAAAGCTTGCGATGATTTTCTTTGAAGCAAATCCGCAAAATTGTAATCTACTGAACCACAAAAACTTTCTTTCAAAATCCGACGAAAAATTGTTTTATTCCTTGCTTTATACCGACTCGCAAAAATTACAGAACCGAGCTGACGTCATAAAACAGATAAATCTACTCGGAAAAGAAAATGTCGAACTGTTAACAATATTAAAAGACGACAGTCCGACTGAAAAAAAATTGATACACCAAGTACAAACAGACATTACCGCCGGACTATTCCCTTTTTCCGCAAACGAACTTGCCGTAAAAGGAACTGATTTGATAAACATCGGACTACACGGTAAAACTATAGGAAATGCGTTGGAAAAATTGCTTTTTTGCGTACAGAATAAAATGCTTGCTAACGAAAAGAAAGCGATGCTTGACTATATCGAATCAACATTCTTAAAAGACAAAAAATAAAGTGCCGCCCAAAAGCTTAGTATAAAACCTTTTAAGCGACACTTTCACTGTCATCTAAAAATCATCAATTTTATTTCTCGATTTTAAAACCGTCCAGCATTGAAATAAATTTTTGTGCCGATTCAGCATTTTGTTCAGACGCATCTGAAACCGTCACGGCAGTTTGTTGCATTTCAGATATTGTACCTGCAATGATAGAAGATTTTAAAAGAGCCTCATTTGACATATCTTGAAGTTCTTTTATTTGTTTAAAAACATCTGTACTTACATTTTTCATGTGAACGGATGCTTCGGTTACATCATGCGTTGTAGTATCGATTGTTTTCATCGCATTCAAAATATCTGCCACACCGGCACTTTCTTCTTGCATTCCGCTTTGTATTTCCATCATCAAATTATCAAGATGCGATATTCTGTCGCTCACGCAGTCAAAAGCTTCTGCCGAAAGTTTTGATGACTCTACGATTTTTTGTACAGACGCCGTAATATCTACAAGTAAATCACGAATAGAAGTAGACTCAAAAGAAGATGTCTCTGCCAATTTTCGAATTTCATCGGCTACTACGCTAAAACCTTTTCCTGCATCTCCTGCGTGAGCCGCTTCTATGGCAGCATTCATCGCCAACATATTTGTTTTTGATGCAATCTTTGTGATTACACTGTTGGCTTCATTAAGGTTTTTTGACTGTATTGCAATTTGTTCTATCTGCTCGGCTACATTTTCAAGCAGATTTCGTCCTTTCCCGGATTCTTGTACAAGCGTCGAATATTCATTCATGATAAAATCAACATTTTTTGTAACAGATTGGATATTCGCAGAAATCTCTTCTATCGCAGCAGATGCCTGTCCGATTGCACCGGATTGCTCTACAATGCGTTCATCAAGTGCATTTATTTTATTTTCCATATTATGAACACCGCTGTCGACACTTTCCATCTTGATATTTTGCTCGGTAATACTGCTGTCAATTTCAGAAACTCCGTTTACAGTAGCAGAAAGTTGTTGAATATGAATGTCTAATTTTTCATGAACTTTAGCTTCCGTTTGTGAAAGAATATCCGTCTCATTTTTTAGATTTATAATAAGTTTTTCAAGATTGGAAATAACATTGTTACAATTTGTAGCCAATGTACTCAATTCATTATTACCGGATACCGGAATTCTTGCAGTCAAATCCCCCTCTCCTTCGGCAATATCACTCATTGCATCGGAAACAATTTTCATTTTTTTGAAAATCATGTTGTTAAAAAAGTATACCAGAGCAATCCCGAAGAACATAAATAACACACCGATAAGCATAATATTAAAAATCTTCGAATTAACTGATTTTATCAAAGAATTAACATCAAAGTCACATCCGGCAAAACCGACAATTTCACCGGCAGAATTCTTTATAGGAGCATACGCACTTATAGTCCATCCCCAAATATCATGCTTTTCAAATCCCGTACTGACAACTCGCCCATCATCAGTCGTTTTGAAAACATCACTTCCCCACAGTGACAAATCTTCAGTCGTTCCGATAGGTGAAAAGTTTTGTATATCTGTCAGTTCGCAGCTTCCGTCAATTACATATTTAAATATAGTTCCGTCTACTTTCGTCATCGTATACAAATATTTGCAACCTACCGATTGCTTTATAGAAAAAAGCCATTGTCTTGTACTTTCATAAAAAGGGTCAGTTGCATCGTCTGTATTACAAAGCCTTTCAAAAGAATCTCCGTCGATATAATCCACCGCCTTTTCTACAGCCAGCAGTCCTCGTTCTTCTCCCAGAAATTCTCCGGTTCTCAATATCGCATTACCGGCAACCATGCATATAACAAGACATGAAATCAGAATAAAAGAGGTAAAAATTATTATAAATCGGGTTTTCAATGACTTCCCGAGTATTAATCTTAACTTCGATTTAAAAAATGATAAGTCCATTATCTATAGCCTCCACAAAGAACTAATCTTATACCAATTTATTTTCATTTCGAAAATATCTTCTATTCACTGTAGGTCTGAGATTGCTATTTTTATAAATAATGTAATAAAACAGAAATATTTTTGCATATACATGCCAAATAAAAAACGGCAAAAGTCATTTTTGTTTTACTTCTGCCGTTTGTATTCTGTCTGCTATATTTTTTTATTGCATTAATTGTATTGTCGGCGTTTCTGCCTCATCTGTTACATTTTCTGCCGCAGGTGCTTCATCTGCCGGTTGCTCATCCGGTGTTTCAACAACATCCGCCGTTTCTGCACTCTCCTGTGTATCCGACATTTCTTCCGGTACATTATCTGTTTCTTGGACAGCTTCATCAACAGCAGAATCATCTTGAACATCTACGGCTACAGCTTTACGAGCTTTTTTCGGTGCTTTCTTAGTAAGTTTTCTGTCTCTTTTTTCTTTCGCTTTATCTTCAGCTTTCTTTTTTATCTGGAATGACATTTGTAATGCAAAAGCCACGTCTCGTCCCCAAGCTGAATCGCTCGGCGGAGCCATCAATGATTCCAAGC